>CAYPKH010000158.1:0-5173 GCA_964411245.1 uncultured Nitrospina sp. | reverse complement strand
CATCACCCGGTTGGACGAGGTGAACAACCGGTTGAGCAGTTTCATCCGGTAGCTTCCGGATCGAACCGGCCCTGTGTTTCAGGGATCGCCTGTTTGGGAAAGAGCGAATCAGTTGCCTAAAGCGCCCTCAAAAACAACCAGCCGAAGCCAACCTTCCCGTGCCGGGTCCTTCCGGGCATCCCGCAAGCAAACAGAATTCACCCTCTACGGCTGGAATGCGTGCCGGCGGATTTTCGAAACCCGGCCGCAGGATATTCTGCGCGTCTTTTTCAGTCAAAGCCGATCGCCCCAATTGAAACAGGTCAAGGACTGGTGCCGCCGCCATAAACTGCCCTACCGCAAACTGGATCAGGAATCGTTGAACAAGGTGGCCGCCAGTGTGCATCACGAAGGGTGCGTGATGGTGGTGCGCCCCTTGAAACAGCCGTCGGTGTACGATTGGATCGAGGCCGGTCTCAAAAAAAACCAGTTTGCGCTGGCGCTCGACCGGGTGGAAAACTCGCACAATGTCGGCGCGATCCTGAGATCGTGCGCGTATTTTGGAGCGCAGGGTTTGCTGGTCGGTGTGGGAGAAGCCCCAACAGCGGTGAATCCCTCTGCGGCGCGGATGGCGGAAGGGGCGCTGGAGATGGTGCCGATGCTGGAATGCAGGAGCCTGCCGTCCGCCCTGCGGGATTTGAAAGCGCAGGGGGTGATGATCGCCGGTGCCGATCCTGCTTCCAACAAGGTACTGTACGCGTCCAAACTTCGTCTGCCCTGCGTCATGGTGCTCGGCAATGAGCAGGAGGGCCTTTCGGCTCCGGTCAAAAAACGCTGCGACGCGCTGGTGCGCATCCCCGCCTCCGGCGGTATGGAATCTTTGAACGTGTCGGTCGCCGCCGGGATATTGCTGGCGGAACTGTCCCGGGGCGCTTCTCGTCAATTCAAAACCCTGCCGGAATAAATCATGATCTTCGCCCAAATACATCCCATGCTGGTCCCCTTTGCGGTGGCGCTGTTGATCACCGGTGTGGTGTTCGAGTTTTACGGCCGCTTGCAGAATGAGGAATCGGCGCGCACCGCCGGCGGGTTCAACCTCCGGCTGGGCCTCGCGTTTGCCGGGGTCGCGGTGGCCGCCGGGTTTTTGGGAGTGATCGGCATCGCGGATCTCTTTTCCGAAACCGATCCGCGCCTCAGTCCGGAAGTCAAAACGCGCCTGCGGCAATTTCTGTTCTACCATATTCTGTTCGCCGGCTCGACCGTCACCGTGTTCACCCTGGCGCTGATCGCTTTTCGTTTCCGTAAACGAATGGGATTTCAGGTTTTATACTTTCTGCTACTGGCAGTGGGGTTGTGCACGGTTATGGCGACGGGCTATTGTGGCGGGGAACTGGTGCACCGGTTCGGCCTGCCGTCGCCGGTTCAATGAAACACCAGCTGGTACCCGGACCAGGCGGTGGCGCCGATGGCCAGGACATTGAGCCCGTAAAAGAACAGGGCCGCCGGTTTGAAGGGCTGGGTGTAGGCGAAAATGGTGCAGGCCGCGTAAAAGATCACCGTTGCGAACGAGTAACCCTGGTGCCCCTCCACCTCGACCACCGGCCATAGCGCGATGTCGGCGGCAAACATGCCGGTCAGCATCGCCAGCACCGAACTCAGCAATCCGGCACTGAAGTTCAGGCAGGCCGCATGGATCCAGCGCGGATCGGAACGGTGGCGCGCGAGTGCCAGCATCCCCAGGCCCGCCAGAAACAGCGCCGGCGGAAAATGCGAAAAAAAAGGATGCAGGGCGGGGGTGCTCAGCATGGGGAGTTTGCGCGGCACGGAAGGCCGGAACGGGGTTGGCGGAATGAGGTCATGAGGCCGGCGGGTTCCGGATGCCGGACGCCGTCTTCAATTCTGGTCGGGCTTGATGTCCGGTTCCTCGTTCAGGTCGAGGTTGACGTCGACGTCCACCTTGGTGGCGGCGGAGACCTCCTGTTCGAGCTGGTCGATGCCGACGGTCTGTTTCACGCCTTCGGTTTCGTCGAGCACTTCCTGTTTCAGGTCATTGAAGGTTTTCTGGAATTCGCCCCAGCCGCGGCCGACCGCGCGGGCCAGCTTGGGCAGGTTGGCGGGTCCGATCACCACCACGGCAATAGCCATGATGATCATGATTTCAAAAAAACCGATATCAAACATAAGGCACTCCTACAAGGGATTCAATTCGCGTATGGCACGATCATATCAAACTCCCCGGCCATCCACAAGGGGGGACTGGGGGCGGGCGGGGCGCCCGGCAATTGACACCCCAATCCTTCTTGGCTACTATGAAATAAAGACTTGCGGTGCAGGAGCCGGGCCCCCCCGCTCCTGCTTTTTGTTTTAGGCCCCAACTGTATGCAGATTATCCGCGGCACCAAACATATTTCCGATCCCGGTCCGTACCCGGTGATGACGATCGGCAACTTCGACGGGGTGCATCTCGGGCACCAGATCATTTTCCGGCGGGTGGCGGAGATCGCCCGTGAAAACGGCGGAACCGGCATCGTGTTCACCTTCGAACCGCATCCGCTCAAAATCATCGCGCCGGACAAGGTGCCGCCCCTGCTGAACACCTTCCGCAAGAAGATGGAGCTGATCGAGCAGTGCGGCATCGATCAGGTCATCTGCGCAGATTTCAACCAGACCTTTGCCGACCAGCACCCGCGCGATTTTGCCCGGAATATTCTGGTCGGCAAGATCGGCGTCAAGGAGATCGTGGTCGGCTACGATTACGCATTCGGCCGCGGACGCGAGGGCACCGTCGCCTATTTGAAAAAGATGGGCGAGGAGTTTCACTTCAAAGTGCACATGATCGATCCGGTGGAATTTGACGGGCACCGGGTGAGCAGTTCCTTCGTTCGGGAACTGATTGAGGAAGGCGACGTGGTCCGCGCGCACGATTTCCTCGGACGCTATTATTCGATTCAGGGACCGGTGGTTCACGGTTACAAAACCGGGCAGGGCATCGGGTTCCCCACCGCCAACATCGATACCCGCAAGGTGCAGATTCCGGGAACGGGCGTCTATGCGGTGTATGTGATCTCGGAGAAGCGGGTGTACTCAGGAGTGGTCAACATCGGATTCAATCCCACCTTCAACCGCGACACGTTGAGCGTGGAAGTGCATATCTTCGATTTTGAGGAGACCATTTACGGGGAGGAAATCGAGATTGCCTTCATCGAGCGCATACGCGGGGAAATCCAGTTCGAGTCAGCGGAGGCGCTGGTCGCGCAGATTGAGAAGGACATCGCCACCGCCAAAAACATTTTATCCAGGCATTCGCTTTGAAAAAATCCGGACAACTCCTCATCGGGCTGATCGTTGCCTTTGCCGCCGTGTACTACACGATGCGCAACGTATCGGTCTCCGAATTGATGGAGTCGTTTCGCCACGTTAATTACCTGTATTTGATACCCACCTTTCTGTTGATGTGCCTGACGTATGTGGCGCGGGCGATTCGCTGGCGGGCGCTCCTCAGGCCGGTCAAGGAGGTGAAAACGTTCGAGCTGTTTTCACCGCTCATGGTCGGATTCATGGCGGGGGTCCTGCCGGCACGTGCGGGAGAGCTGATCCGCGCCTACCTTCTGGGGAAAAAATTCGGGCTGTCCTTCGCCGGTTCGCTGGCCACCATCGTGGTGGAACGGTTGTTCGATCTGGTTATGCTGTTGATCCTGTTCTCGTGGATCCTGATGTTTCACGGGGAAATTTTCGATACCCACATCGCGTGGTCGGGAATCTCCATCAGGGATCTGGCATTCCAGTTCGGACTGTTCAGCCTGGCGTTGGTGCTGGTGTTGATCGCGTTAATTTATCTGCTGACGTTTCACAATGAAAAAGCCATGGCGCTGGTCCGCTGGCTGGTCCGGCCGGTGTCCGAAAAATGGCAGTTCAAATTGATCCGGATGGTCGAAACGTTCAGCCAGGGCCTGGGGGTGTTCCGGGATTTAAAGGCGCTGGTGTTTATCGGAGTGGCGACGGTCGGCGTGTGGGCCCTGATCGTTCTGCAGTATTATCCGCTGTACTGGGCGTACGATCTGCAGGACAAGTCGGCGGCCTCGCTGGTCCTGCTGACAGTGATGGTCTCCATTCTGATTACGGTGCTGCCGACCCCGGCGTTCCTGGGATCGTTCAATGCCGGGGTGTTGATTGCGCTCCATGAAATCATGAATGAGGCCGAGGTGGCGACGGTCAGTTTCGGATTCGTCGCGTGGGGATTGAACTTCGCGGTAATTATTTTAGGAGGCGTTTATTTTATTCTCCACGACCACATCTCCGTGAAGAAGCTGGTGGAGATTGAAGAGGAGGCCTGAGAAGACGGATTACCTGAGAATCTGCTTGATGACCCGGTTGAAATGCAGAACCGCTTCCTTCAGTTTATGAAGCTTTTGGCAGATCAGGTAGTCGTAAATTTCCTTGCATACTGCTTCCTGTACGGAATGCGATACCAGGAATACCGGTTTCGGAATAGAGCGGTTGTTTGATGGTGAATGGTGCTTAATCATATTTCCCCCCCCAAGTCATAGTAATAATATAACCCCATCGAGCACGGGTTCCCAATCGGTGGCGATTATGGAACAGTGGGGCCGTAAAAGCAAGCATTATCCACCCATTTTGGATAAGTAAATTGAGGGGTTAAGGCGGTTTTCATCGAGGGTGAATGTGATTTGTTGAGAAAGGATTCAAAACAGCTCCGTTAAAATATTTTTCATTTCCAGACGGGTATGATATTTTACGCGTCACAGTTTTAAAGCCGAAGTGGTGGAATTGGTAGACACGCATGGTTCAGGACCATGTGGGGGCAACCCTGTGGAGGTTCGAGTCCTCTCTTCGGCACCACTCCTCCGCGGAGGGCGAGTTTGCTCACGCCGTGCGGTGCTTTCTGGTTTTGGTTCGAACTTTTTTCGTCTAAGCACACCATGTATTTATATAATTAACCGGGTCCCGGCCAACGCCGCACCCGGTTTTTTTGTGCGGTGGATTTACGCCAGGAGGGGAATAACAGAACCGGACTGTTTTATTGCAAATGTTTTAGAGCTTTTTTTGCATAGGAGTTGCCTTGATCTGCGCTTTGTTCGTATAAGGACTTTGCTTTCCGGTAATCCTGGGGTACTCCAAGGCCCTTTTCATACAAATACCCCAAGCTGAATTGTGCGGTAGCCTCTCCCTTTGC
>CAYPKH010000157.1:0-5224 GCA_964411245.1 uncultured Nitrospina sp. | reverse complement strand
GCATGCCGCCCAGGGTGAGGACGGAAATCATCTCCCCGGTTTTGCCGAACCGGCGGTACTCCATGGCGGGGTGCCCGGTAGATGCGTGGGTCGGTGTTTCGGTGATGGGTCGAGTCATAGGTTCTCTTCCAGCCATTGCCAGGTTCAATCCCATCATGCTAGGCAAGAAAACCGTTCCCGTCAACCACATCGATTCGGAGGCGGAAAGGGGGTTGGAAAAGGTGGGGCAAACGGTGTAATCTAACTCCCTGACCCGGCCCCACCCCGTTTGTTTCACCGGGATTATTGCTGGACCTTCCGCCATCATGACAAAGGACGCACTTGACCACCTTTCGCTTCATCCATTGTTCCGATCTGCATATTGACAGCCCGTTCAAGGGCTTTTCCGCCATTCATCCGGAATGGGCCCAACGCCTGCGTGAGGCTCCCCTGAAATCGTTTCTGAACATCGTCGACCTGGCGGTGCGTGAGCAAGTGGACGCGGTGATCATCGCCGGCGACGTGTTCGACGGCGAAGACAAAAGCCTGCCGGCGCAGTTCAAATTCCGGGGCGGACTGCAAACCCTGTCGGATCAGGGCATCCCCGTCTTCATCGCACACGGCAACCACGATCCGCTCAACAGCTGGTCGACTACACTGGCCTGGCCGGAGGGGGTCACGGTGTTTCCCGCCGCCCGCGTGCACGCCGTACCGGTGGAGAAAGACGGGCACACGCTGGCGCATATCTACGGCATCAGCTTTCCCGAACGTGATGTGTTCGACAACCTGGTCCTCAAGTTCGAACGGCGGCAGAAGGAGGGCTTCGCGGTGGGGGTCCTGCACGCCAACGTGGGCGGCAACCCGAATCACGATCCGTACGCCCCCTGTGCAGTGGAGGACCTGCTGGCGCGGGGCATGGATTACTGGGCGCTGGGGCATATTCATCTGCGCGAGGTGTTGCGCGAAAGCCATCCGGCGATCGTCTACTGCGGCAATTCGCAGGGCCGTCACTTCAAGGAATCCGGACCCCGGGGCTGTTGCCTGGTGACTCTGCGCGAGGACGCCGACCCCGAAATCCGGTTCGTGGCGACCGATACCCTCCGTTTCGTTGAAGCCGCGGTGGATGTATCCGGCTGTGCCACGCTCGACGCGGTGGCCGGGGAGATCGTCGGGCAATGCCAGGAACTCCTTAGTCAGGCCGAGGGCCGCAGTCTGGTGGTGCGCCAGACCTTGACCGGGTGCACCGAAGCGCATTCCCTGTTGATGAAAGGCGGGACCCTGGACGGCGTGCGGGACGAGGCGCTGCGGAACATTCCGGACGCCGGAGCCGGCCTGTGGCTGGAGTTTCGTCTGCACACCCGCGGGGCTTACGATATCGACGCCCTGAAGCAGGGCCAGGATTTCATCGCCGATCTGATTGCGCTGTACAGCCGTCAGGCGGATCGGGCCGGTCTTCTGGAATGCCGGGAAGCTCTCAAGCCGCTGGTTCAATCGTGGGAGGGCAGTAATCTGCTTGCGGAATTCAGCGATGACGAACTGCGGGCGATTTTACTCCAGGCGCGCAACCTGACTCTGGATATGCTGGTGAACCGGGACTGAGCGCCGCTGGCGATTGCGAATCTGAAATCATCTTATGCAAATTCGGGAAATTCACATTGAGCGATTCGGCAAATTTTCGCACTGCCGCGTGGTGCCGGTTTTGCCGGGCCTGAACGTGATTTACGGCGGCAATGAATTCGGCAAGACCACCCTGCTGGAATTCGTCCGCTGGGTGTTGTTCGGGTTCGATAAAAAGCGGAAGGGCATGAATTCCTATGAACCGGTCGACGGCGGCGAACGGGCCGGGACGCTGATGTGCGAACGGTCCAACGGCGAGACGGTTTTTATTACCCGCAAGGGGGGAACGCTGGAGGGGGAGGTGACCGTGCAGGCGGCGGACCGCGGGGGCTCCGGTCAGGGGCATCTCGAAACCTACCTCGGCCATGCCTCCCGGAAAATTTTCAAAAACATTTACGCGTTTGCGCTGGATGAGTTGCAGGATATGGATTCTCTCATGGAGGAAGAGATTAAAAACAAAATCCTGGGCGCCGGGATGGGCCTCGGCCAAGTGTCGCTGACCGAGGTGGAAAAGGAAATCAACAAGAGGCGGGACGAGGTGTTCAAGCTCCGCGGATCCAACCCCGCCATGAACCAATGCTACCGGGAGATCAGAAAGCGGCAGGAGGAGCTTCGGGCGCGGTCCAGCGAAATCAGTCAGTACGATGATCTGAACAAGAAGATATCGATCCTTGAGCAGAAACGCAAAGCCGGAGAGACCGGCACGGAACAATTGGAGACGCGCCGGCGCAACCTGGAGTTGCGGCGCGATCTGTTCCCGGATTTTATCGAACTTGAGGACCAGACCGCCCAGCGGGAGATGCTGGCCGAAGTCCCCGCGATGAACGAAGAGAGCATGCTGTCGTTTGAAAAAATCCAAACCAAAAAAGAGGACCTGAGCCAGCGGCTGGAAGAGGAGCGGGCCAAACTGAATCAACTGAAAATCCGAAGGGAGCCAATCACCTTCAACCCGGCGCTTCTGGAACGGGAAAGCGAGATCATGCAACTGCGCCAACTCACCGAGCTGGTGCGGTCCGCGCAGGAGGACCGGCATGCGGTGCAGAAGGAACGCAGCCAACTGGAAGAAAAAATCCGGGCGGAAATCGAAGGGATCGGCCGGGATTGGGAGGAAGATCGGATTATCAATCTGGAATGGGACGACGCCGACAAGCAGTTCGTGCAAAAACAGGAGCAGGCCATATACCGGTCGGAGCAAGCGGTCATCAATGTCCACACCCGGCTGGAGCTTCATCAGGAGCAGATCGTCACCGGCAGTTCCCCGCCCGGTCCGGTGGGCCTTAAAATGGCCGCCGCAGCGCTGGCGGGGGTGGGGTTGGCGGGCGTCGCCTTCGCCCTGTTGACGGCCCATACGGAGCTGGGGGTTTTTATGGGTTTGTTGCTGGCCGCCGGGGCGGGGCTCTTTTTCTGGCTGATCCGCTACCGGGAGCCGGAAGATAAAGAGGACCTGCTGGAAAACCTGCTGAAAGACAAACTGAAAAAAGTGGAAAGCGACCTGGAGGCGGACAATGCAGTCTGGCGGCAATGGGTGCAGGACAAGGGGCTCGACCCGGAAACCTCGCCGGCTTTGTTCAGGGAACTCCAGAACCATGTGCGGACCGTTCGGGAATGGTCCCTCCAAAAGAAAAATCTTGACGAGCGGATCGACCGGATGAACCGCAAGGAAGACGAGGCGGACGCGCTGGTTGCCCTGCTGGCGGAGTTTGCCGGCAAGATGAGCCTGACCTCCGACCTGCTGATCAATATCGAGATGTTGTGCCGCCAGTTTGATGAAACCCGCGGCCATTTCAGCCAGTGCCGGGACCTGGACGCCCAGATCAGCGAGCAGACGGGAAGAGTGGACAGCCTCACCTCCCAACTGGACAGCCAGCAGGAATCGCTGGATCATCTACTCCGGTCGGCGGGGGTGGACAGCGAGGAGGGATTTGTCCACCAGTGGAACCGGGCGCAGGAAAAGCAGTCGCTGGATCAGTCCATCGGCGAAATTCAGAAACGGATTCATACCCGCGTCGGGCTGGGAGAGGCGTACCAGAAGTTTATGGCCTCCATGCAGGAGTCCGACCCGGAGCAGTTGGAGCGGGAATGGGCCGATGTGGCGTCCCGTCTGGAGCTCCTTCATGAAGCGCAGGACCGGATGAACCAGGAAATCGGACGGTTACGGGGCGAAACCGAGCAACTGGCTTCCCGGAAGGATCTGGCCTCCTTGCAGAACGAGCTGGAGGCCGAAAAGGAACAGCTCATGAACGGCGCCCGCGAATGGGCGACATTGACCTTGGCCCTGGATCTTCTGGACCGGGCCAAAGTGCAATATGAAAAAAACCGGCAACCGCAGGTGTTCCAGGCGGCGGGCCGGATGTTTTCCAAAATCACCGAAAACCTTTACCGGGGCGTGGAAAAACCGCTCGAAAGCGATGAATTCCGGATCGTGCAACAGAACGGCAGTTTCATCAGCCCGGTCCAGCTCAGCCGCGGCACCCGCGAACAGCTGTATCTGTCCATGCGCTTCGGCCTGATCGAGGATTATGAAACGCGGGCGGAACCCTTACCCATTATGATGGACGATGTTTTGGTCAACTTCGACGATACCCGGCGGGAACATGTTCTGGACATTTTGCGCGACTTCGCCCGGGACCGGCAGGTAATTATTCTTTCCTGCCACGAGCGATTGCTGGAAACTTACCTAAAAAAGGGTGCAAAACAGGTAAATTTGCAAAAAGAATAAAATTTATGTAAAATTTTCAAAAATAAGTTGACAAAAATTAAATATTTTGTTTATTATTTACCTTTAGACCTTGAGGGATAACTGATGAGTACCGCCGCCGCCACAGCCGAAGAGATCAAAAGCCTGATTCTGGACAAGGCGGTAGACCGTTTTATCCGGTATGGATTTGGCAAAACCACCATGGTGGAAATCGCCAAGGATTGCGGTATGTCCGCGGGCAACCTGTACCGTTATTTCGAGAGCAAGTTCGATATCGGGGTCGGGGTGGCCCAGCTTTATATCTGCAAGGCGGAGCAGATTTTACGGGATGTTTTGAAGAGGCCCGGCCTCAGCCCCAGCCAGCGGCTGGAGGCGTTTGTTCTGGAAAAGCTGAGGTTCATGCACAGCCAAATCATCGAGCAACCCAATGTCCAGGATCTGGTCGACTTCATTCTGGACGACCGCTGGGACCTGGTGGAGCGCCACCGGGATGTGCAGAATTCCCTCATGTCCGAAATCCTATCCGAAGGCAACCGCACCGGCGAGTTCAAGGTCTCTGATGTGGTCCACACCGCCAACGCGATTTATGCCTTGACCACCAAATTCCGCCTGCCGCATTTCATTAAAAATGTCACTCTCGAGGGTCTCGAACAGGAGGCCAAAGCCGGTGTCGATCTGATGATCAAGGGTCTCAAAGGATAGTTGCCGATTCCGGCCGCCATTAAAACGAGGTTTTCATTCTAAAATAATGTGGTTATCCTGTAAGTAGTGAACGAATGTATTGCCAGAATTGGGAGAGAATTATGAAAGGGAAATGGTTGTGGATCGTTTTATTGAGTTCAATTGCTTTATCGGGCTGTTATAGCCATTTAGGCAGCGGTGCCGGCCCAGATGCCAACGCCACCAATTTAACGGTGGGTAAGGTTCAGG
>CAYPKH010000156.1:0-5228 GCA_964411245.1 uncultured Nitrospina sp. | reverse complement strand
GCTGGAGGTGCCGGTACTGAAATTAATCACCGGTACGCCGGCGTCTTTCAATCCGTCGAACACGCGGCGGGTGTGCGGCAGAATATAGGCCTGATAGTCGCCGGGATTCATGCACCCGACCCAGCTGTCGAACACCTGGAGCGCCTGCGCCCCGGCCTTCACCTGCATCTTAAGATAATCGACCAGCACGTCGGCCACCTTGGTCATGAGCAGGGCCCACATCTCAGGTTCCTCGTACATCATCCGCTTGGTGGTGGTGAAATCTTTCGACTTGCCGCCTTCCACCATGTAACTGGCGAGGGTGAACGGCGCGGCGGAAAATCCGATCAGCGGCATTTTGCCGGAAATCTCTCCCCGCACCATTTGGATGGCCTCGCCGACATAACCCAACTGCTCCCCGGAGTTCACCGGCTTCAACGCTTCAACATCTTTACGGGTGCGCACCGGGCGCGGAATGGACGGACCGTCCCCCGCCGTAAACTCGAGGCCGGTGCCCATCGGCTCCAGCGGCAAAAGAATGTCCGCGAAAATGATGGCGGCGTCCACCGCCAGCACGTCCAGCGGTTGCAGGGTGACCTCGCAGGCCAGCTCCGGCGTTTTGCAGAGTTCGAGAAACGTGTGCTTTTCCTTGAGGTCCCGGTAGACTTTCATATACCGCCCCGCCTGGCGCATGAACCAGACCGGGGTGCCGTCCACCGGTTCGCCCCGGCAGGCCTTGAGAAACCGGAAATCTCCGTTTTTATCCATGCCACCGCCTGTGTGAGTTGGAATTCAAAGATTTTGATTATAGGCCGGGTATCCGGTGATTATCAAACCGTTTTTATCCGCTCGATTTCACTCAAAACCATGGGGTCGGCCTCCCCCTGCAGGCGGGATTCCACCACCGCCAAAGCCTCCGGCCCCAAAAGCTCGCCCAGGGCCCAGACCGCATGGGAGCGGATGAGGGGTTCCGGGTCGGAAAGCGCCTCGGTGAGCACCGGCACCGCCTCCGGCCGGCCGGAATTGCCCAGCGCCACCGCCACGTTTCGGAGCAGGCCCCGGCGCTTGATGCGCTTCACCGGGCTCTTCCGGAAACGGGCGCGGAAGCCCTCCCCATCCAACTGCATGAGGGCGATCAGGCCCTTGACCGCCTCCCGCTCCTGAAAATCCGGTTCCTCGGTGGCCACGGCGTAGGAATTCCACGGGCAGACGATCTGGCAGTCGTCGCACCCGTAGATGCGGTTGCCGATGGCCTTGCGGTATTCGTGGGGGATGGGCCCCTTGAGCTCGATGGTCAGGTAGGAGATGCATTTGCGGGAATCGAGCACGTAGGGCGCGACAATGGCCCCGGTCGGGCAGATATCGATGCACTCGGTACAGGTGCCGCAATGGTCGATGGCCGCCTCGGACCGCGGCAGGTCCACATCCACCAGGATCTCCGAGAGAAAATAGTAGGACCCCAGCCCCTCGGTCAGCAGGTTGGTGTGCTTGCCGATCCAGCCCAGGCCGGCCCTCTGGGCCAGCGGTTTTTCGAGGATGGGCCCGGTATCGACATAGCCTTTAGTGCGGCACCCGGGGAACTCCTCGGCCAGGCAGTCCTCCAACTGCCTGAGGCGGGGCTGGATGATGTCGTGATAGTCCAGATGCCAGGCGTAATTGGAGATATCGCCGGTGTTCGGCTTCTTCAGAAAATCGAGGGTCCGGGGGGTGGTGAAATAATTCGTCATCAGGCAGATGATGCTTTTCACGCCGGGCAGAACCCGCGCGGGGTCCAGCCGTTTGGCCGCGCCGCGCTTCATATAATACATTTCCCCGTCGTATTGGTCGGCCAGCCACTGCTCAAACCGTACGCCGGCGGCTCCCAACTCGGGCGGGGCGACGCCCAGGCGGTCGAACCCCAGCTCCAGGGCCCGGCGGCGGATTTTCTCAAGTTTTTCCCGTGCATCCTTGCTTTCAGCCATAAGTAATATTATTGATATACATAGAGGCTTTTGATAGGGTAAAGCCCCGTCTTCCTGAAACAGGCTAACTTCAATGAATAAAACAGGTTATATCTATCACCCCTTATACCTGGAGCATGATACCGGCCAGCACCCGGAAAATTTCGGGCGCCTGGTGGCGATTGAGAAATACCTGAAAGACTCGGATATCGACGCCCAGTTGCAGAGGCACGAGCCACGCCCGGCGACTCTGGACGAAATCGTATTGAACCACGCCGTCGGCTATGCCGAAGCCGTGCAACGCCAATGCGAAGGCGGAGCCAGCAGTCTGGACCCCGATACCGCCATCTGCGCCCGGTCCTACGAGGCCGCCCTGCTCAGCACCGGAGCCGGACTCAAGGCCGTCGATCTGGTGGTGGACGGCACCTGCGACAACGTGTTCTGCGCGGTGCGCCCGCCGGGCCATCACGCCGAGCATGACCGGTCGATGGGATTCTGTCTGTTCAACAACGTCGCCATCGCCGCCGATTACGCCATCGGGAAAAAAGGTCTCGACCGCGTGTTCATTTTCGACTGGGACGTGCATCACGGCAACGGCACTCAGAACTCTTTTTACGCGAAGAGCAATGTATATTACAGCAGTGCCCATCAATACCCGTTTTATCCGGGCACGGGCGCGGCGGAAGAAACCGGCACCGGCGACGGCCTGGGCACCACACTCAATTTCCCTTTGCGGGCCTTTTCCGGCGACCAGGATTATCTGAATCTGGTCAAGGACAAACTCATTCCGGAAATGATCCGGTTCAAGCCGGACCTCATTATCCTGTCCGCCGGGTTCGACGCGCACGCGGACGACCCGTTGGCGCAGATGAATGTCTCCACCGAATGTTACGGCGCCATGACCCAGATGATCGTCAACGCCGCGAATGAAATCTGCGATGGACGCCTGATCTCCATGTTGGAAGGCGGTTACGATCCGAACGCTTTGGCCGGCTCGGTTCACGCCCATTTGAAAAACCTGCTCTCATAATTTCTTAAGGAAGCGATTTTACCATGTTACAACAACACCTTCGACAGCTCACCGATAAAGTCATTGAAGCCCTCAACGTGGGGACGATGGAAATGGTCAATCTGCGCCAGACGCTCCTGACCCCGGACTTTATCCTGATCGGCCTTCTGGAGCAACAGGATTCGCGGATCGCCAAACTGCTGGAAACCTACTATCCCGAAGACAAAAAAATGACGCGGAAAATCCTGGACCGCCTGTTCGAGCTCCAGGAAAGCGAAACCAAGCACGAGGAACAGCAGATTCAGCAGATTCACCTCGCCAAGGAAACAGACACCCTGTTCGAGATCGGGCTGGACGAGGCGAAGAAGCTGGGGGACCGTTACGTCAGCGTCGGCGCAATGTTCCTGGCGCTGTTCGATCCGCGCGTGGGGCGGACGGCGGACGTTCTTCAGGAGTTCGGGTTGAAATACAACAAGGTCAAGGAAGACCTGGAGATCATGCGCGGCGGCATCAACATCGACGAAAAAGACGGCGAAGGTAAAATGGACGTGTTGAGCCAGTACACGACCGATCTCACCGACATGGCGCGGCGCGGCGATCTGGACCCTGTCATCGGGCGGGAGGACGAAATCAACCGGGTCATCCAAATTCTGTCCCGGCGTAAAAAGAACAACCCGGTGCTGATCGGTGAACCGGGTGTGGGGAAAACCGTGATCGTCGAAGGACTGGCGCAAAAAATCGTGAAAGCCGAAGTGCCGCATTCGCTACTGGACAAGCGAGTCAAGGTGCTGGAAATGTCCGAGATCATCGCCGGCGCCAAAATGCGCGGCGAATTTGAAGAACGCATGAAAGCGGTGAAGGACGAGATCACCAGCGCACACGGCAGTATCATCCTGTTCATCGACGAATTGCACACCATTGTCAATGCGGGAGCGGGTGCCGGCGGCGTCGACGCCTCCAACATTCTCAAAGCCGCGCTCGCCAAGGGCCAATTGCAGTGCATTGGCGCCACCACCCTCGACGATTACAAGAAGAGCATCGAGGAAGACAAGGCCCTCGCCCGCCGGTTCCAGCCGATCCTGGTCAACGAACCCTCGGTCGATGTCACCGTTGAAATTCTGAACGGCATCAAAACCAAATACGAAGAACATCATTCCATTCAGTTCCTCGACGAGGCGATCCTCGCCGCCGCGAAGTTGTCCGAGAAACACATTTACGACCGGGCGCTTCCGGACAAGGCGGTCGACCTGCTCGACGAAGCGGGCGCGAAAAAACACCTGGCGCTGATTTACGTGCCGCCGGTCATCCAGCAGTTGGAAAAGGAACGCAACGAAATCATCAAGGAACAGAAAGCCGCCTTCGACGGGCAGGATTTCGAAAAAGTCGCACAGCTGAGGCAGAGCGTTCTGGAGATCGACAAAAAACTTTCCGCCGAAAAGATAAAATGGAACGCGGAGTTGAACCAGGTCGACCATTCGGTAACGGCAGAGGACATCGCCAACGTGGTGGCCACCTGGACAGGCATCCCGGTGAACAAAATCCGTGAGACGGAAACCGAAAAGCTGGTGAACATGGAGGAAAACCTGCACAAGCGGGTGATCGGCCAGGACCACGCCATCATCGCCATCAGCAATGCCATCCGCCGCAACCGTGCGGGGCTCAAGGACAAGGACCGGCCCATCGGTTCGTTCCTGTTTCTCGGTCCCACCGGCGTGGGCAAAACCGAGCTGGCCAAGGCCCTCGCCGAATTTCTGCTGGACGACGAAAACCGGCTGATCCGACTCGACATGTCCGAGTATATGGAAAAGCATTCCGTTTCCAAGATCATCGGTTCGCCGCCCGGCTACGTCGGTTACGATGAAGGCGGCCAGTTGACCGAAAAGGTGCGGCGGCACCCGTACTCCGTCATCCTGCTGGACGAGCTGGAGAAAGCGCATCCCGACGTGTTTAACATTCTTCTGCAGTTGCTGGACGACGGACGGCTGACCGACGCGCACGGGCGGGTCACCAGTTTCAAGAACGCCATCATCATCGGCACGTCCAACATCGGCACCAAATCGATTACCGAAGGCAAAACCAAGGGCATCGGATTCGCGGCGGTGGAAGATTCATCGCGGGACTACAACCAGGTGCGATCGATGGTATTGAACGAAGTGCAGAAACTGTTCAAGCCAGAATTCATCAACCGGCTGGACGACCTCATCGTGTTCCATAAGCTGGAGCCGGATCAAGTGCGGCAGATCGCGGAACTGATGCTGAATAAGCTGACCCAACGCTTGCAGGAAAGCGACATGACTCTC
>CAYPKH010000155.1:0-5234 GCA_964411245.1 uncultured Nitrospina sp. | reverse complement strand
CCAGTGCTCCAAAGCCAGGGTGGACACGATTCCCCGGGAATCCACCTTGCGGATTTTCCGGTTGGTCAAATCCACCAGATAGAGGTTCCCCTCGCCATCCACCGCCAAATCCTTGATCACGCCGAAAGACGCCAAAACTGCCGGGCCGCCGTCTCCTGTGTCCCCCAAAACCCCGTTACCGGCATACCGGGTGATTCGGCCCTGAGCGTCGATTTTGCGGACAAACTTGCTGGGTCCCTGCGGAGAAATGAAGTAAATATTGTCATTCCGGTCCGTCACCATGGCATCCGGCAAGTAAAGCGAGGCCTCAGAAACCGGGCCACCGTCCCCCTCATTGCCCTGATGACCGGACCCCGCAAGGGTATAGATAAAACCTTTGCGGTCAATGAAACGCAGGCGGTTACTCACTTTATCAGAAAAAATAATATTGCCTTTGCTGTCTATCCCGATTCCCGAAGGAAACTCCAGGGTCGCCCCCGTCCCCGGGCCGCCGTCGCCCCGAAACCAGGATTTTCCATTTCCTGCCACAGTGGCAAGGGCATGTGTTTTAAAATCCATACTGCGGACCCTGAAATGGTTGCGGTCCACGATAATCAACTTCCCATCGGGGTGGTACGCCAGCGCGAAGGGCAAATGCAGGGTGGTTTCGGAGGCAATTTCATTGTCTCCGTTATATTCGTATCTTCCGGTTCCCATCACCGTGGTCATGATACCCAGCGGGTCCACCTTGCGTATCCGGTTGTTGTTGCGGTCGGCAATGTACAGGTTGCCGCGCGGATCGACCGCCACATCGGTGGGATAAGCCAGGCTGGCGCGCGTGGCCGGCCCATAATCTCCTGAGAAAAAATGGGTGCCGTCACCCGCGACCGTGGTGATGATTCCCTGGGTATCGACCTTGCGGACGCGGTTGTTGCCCCGGTCGGCGATGTACAGATTGCCCTGGGCATCGAGATCGATCCCGAACGGATATTTCAGAAAGGCGTCTACCGCCGGGCCAAAATCGCCGCCAAACTCGGGCAGGCCCAGGCCCGCCACGGTGGTGATCACGCCCTGGGAATCGACCTTTCGAATGCGGTTATTGGACCGGTCGGAAATAAACAGATTGCCCTTACCGTCACACACCAGATCGGAAGGATAATTCAAATGGGCTTCAATAGCCGGTCCGTCATCGCCCCCCATATCGGGAATACCGGTGCCGGCGACGGTGGTCACCGTTCCCGCAACATCTATCCGGCGAACGCGGTGGTTGTTGCGGTCCGCCACAAACAGGTTTCCCTTTTGATCCAGACACAATCCTGCAGGAAAATTAAAGGTCGCTTTCAATGCGGGACCTTGGTCGCCGCCGAAACCCGCCTTCCCGTTACCCGCAATGGTGGTGATGATGCCGTCCTTATCGATTTTGCGTATGCGGTTTTTGGACCGGTGCGAAATATAAATATTTCCCTCGGAATCGACCGCCACTCCGTCGACCAGGGTTAAAACCACTTCCGTCGCCTTTTTGCCGTCGCCGATGTCCTGGTAAGGGTAATGGCCCGGTCCCGGAGCGGATTGAGCCATCGCTCCGGAGAACAGGAAGAAAACACCAAAAAAGAAAAAGTAAACCCTCATGGGACGAGTTATTTTTATATTAATTTTAAAGATTTATGAATATTTATTTAAAGTAAATCATCTACTACCGAAGAACGATCTCGATCCCCCGGTCCCGGTTGAATTTGAACTTGGCCTTCAAAGTTTCTTCCCCCAACTGGTTCTGAATCATATCCAGCACAGCCAGCTTCGGAAAATTTGGTGATTGGATCAACTCAACCGCACCGGCATCGGTGATGGTATTTTGTCCAACGTACAACTGGGTTAAATTGGGGAAATGGGGCGACCGGGCCAGATACACCGCTCCTTCATCGCCGATTTGGTTTCGAAACAGGCTCAGGGTTTCCAGATTTGGGAATCCCTTGGACTGCGCCAGATATCCAACCGCCTCCGGAGTGAGGAGGTTGTCGTTCAGCAACAGGGTTTTCAGGTGTTGAAAATGATTTGATTCCGCCATCAGGGCGAGGCCGTCTTCGCTAATCTCATTTTTCCAGAGCTTGAGCGTTACCAAATTCTTCAGGTAGGGCGATTCCACCAAAGCCTGCAAACCCAGGTCTCCCAGGATATT
The DNA here is from genome assembly GCA_964411245.1 of uncultured Nitrospina sp. Classification (GTDB taxonomy): domain Bacteria; phylum Nitrospinota; class Nitrospinia; order Nitrospinales; family Nitrospinaceae; genus SZUA-226. The sequence continues at coordinate 3,079 of CAYPKH010000155.1, read as the reverse complement.
TCCCCATAAATCCAAGTGCTTCAATTGCGCCAGATGAGGAGACTGGGCCAGTGCTTCCATCCCCTCCTTTTTGATCTGGTTGCCCTCCAGCAACAGGCTGGTCACACCCTTCAGGACTTCCATCTGAGCCAGTTGCCGGGCGCCCGCGGTCCTGATTTTTTTGCGCGTCAAATCGAGGGTTGTGCCGTCCTTGCTCAAACGGCTTTTCACCAGGCTTTCCATGTCCAGGGCCAGGGCGGGGGCACCCTGGGTCCACACGAACATCCAGCCCCATAACATAAGGATTTTTAAAAGGGATCGCGGCATATGGATTTCCCGTTCGAGGGTCCGGCGCATCAACAGGGCCGGCAATCTTGAGTCGGGTTAGGTTATCAAATATTTGAAGATCGTGTAGATAATTTTTGTGCCGGCTTTCAGGGTGCCGGATACGGTGCCGGTGATTTTGGACACGCCGATGCGTATCCGGTAACGGACCGGTACCTCCCGGATACGCAACCCGTTCTGCACGGCCTTGATCTGCATTTCCACCGTCCAGCCGAAATCCTTGTCGTGCATCCCGATGGCCTGCAACGATTCGTAACGGATCGCCCGGAACGGTCCGAGATCGGTGAATCGGTGGCCGAAAAACAACCGGATCAAAAAGACGGCGAGCTGGTTGCCGTAACGCGCCTGGGGAAGCAAGGCCTGCCTGCTCTCGGCAAGAAGCATACGGCTCCCCACCACAAAATCCGCCTCGCCTTTAAGAATCGGCTCCACCAGCTGGGATATTTCCTCGGGATAGTCGCTGTAATCGCCGTCCAAAAACACGACGATATCGGGAGCGTCCAGTGCGGCCATTCCCGTAAGGCAGGCCCGGCCGTAGCCCCGGTGCCTTTCATGGACCACCGTCGCCCCGTTCTCACGGGCCACCTCGGCGGTCCGGTCGGTCGAGCGGTTATCGACCACGATGACCTGATGCAGGCGGTCCCGGGGAAGATCGTTCAACACATGGGCAAGGGATTTTTCTTCGTTATAGGCAGGGATGATAACGGAAATTCTAGGGGACATGAGGCCGTCCCTATTTGCTGTCCTGGAGCGCCTGTTTCATCTTGCGGACAAAGACCTTGAGCTTTTCATGGCGCTCCGCGGGGTCCGGGTTTTCCTCGATCATGCGAACGATAGCGCTCCCGACAATCACTCCGTCGGAAAATCCGGATGCCGCCTTGGCCTGTTCCGTCCCGGAGATTCCGAATCCGATCAGCACCGGCAGAGCCGTCGCCTGTTTGATCCGGCGCACTTTTTCTTCCACGCCCTGAGCCAGCGAATGGCGCACCCCGGTGACCCCGGTCAGGGAAATATAGTAAATAAACCCGCGGCTCTTCTGACCGATCATCTCGATCCGATCCGGCGTGCTGGTGGGGGCCAGCAGATAAATCACATCCAAGCCTTGCGCCTGGGCCCACGCGTCAAACTCTCCCGCCTCTTCCGGCGGCAGGTCGGGGACGATCACCCCGTCGACTCCGGCTTCTACGGCATCTTTCACAAACGCTTCCTGGCCGTAAACGAACACCGGATTGAAACTGGTCATCAGAACGAGGGGCAGTTGAGACGACTGACGAATCTCGCGCACCAGCTGGATGATTTTTTTAAGGGTGGTGCCGCTTTTGAGCGACCGCTGGGACGACGCCTGGATGACCGGCCCGTCCGCCAGCGGATCGGAAAACGGCACGCCCAGCTCAATGATGTCGGCCCCGCCTTCCTCGATGGCCGAGAACAGCTCCTTGGTGGATGCCAGATCGGGGTCGCCCGCGGTGATAAACGCCACCAGTGCTTTCTCGCTGTTCGATTTCAGCCAGTCGAATCGTTTTTGAATACGGCTCACAGTTCCTCTCCCAGAAAATCCGCCACCTGGTCGACGTCCTTGTCGCCCCGTCCGGACAGGCAGATGACTATCACTTCGTCCTTTTTCATGTTCGGCGCGACTTTCGCCACCTGGGCGATGGCATGCGCCGACTCCAGCGCGGGAATGATGCCTTCGGTGCGCGACAACAATTTAAATCCTTCCAGCGCTTCCTTATCGGTGATCGAAACGTATTCCGCGCGATTGCTGTCCTTGAAATAACTGTGCTCGGCTCCCACTCCGGGGTAATCGAGACCGGCGGAGATGGAATGGGCTTCCTTGACCTGTCCGTCGGCGTCGAACAGCAGATAACTCTTCATCCCGTGCAGAATGCCCACTGCACCGTGGCCCAGAGACGCGCCGTGCTTGCCGGTTTCGATACCGTGCCCGGCGGCTTCGACACCGATCATTTTGACTTCTTTATCATCCGCGAAGGGGTAAAACAGGCCCATGGAATTACTGCCGCCGCCGACACAGGCCACCAGAACCTCCGGCAGGCGTCCTTCCGCCTTCTGAATCTGTTCTTTGGTTTCATCACCGATGATTCGCTGGAAATCCCGCACGATCATCGGAAACGGGTGCGGTCCCACCACCGAGCCGATGATGTAATGCGTGTCTTCTACCGTGGTGATCCAGTTGCGGATGGCCTCGCTGGTGGCGTCCTTCAGGGTGCGCGTCCCGGAGGAAACCGGGATGACTTTCGCGCCGAGCAGTTTCATGCGGAACACGTTGAGCGCCTGGCGGCGGATATCCTCTTCGCCCATGAACACGTCGCATTCCAAATCGAACAGTGCGGCGGCGGTGGCGGTGGCCACGCCGTGCTGTCCCGCACCGGTTTCCGCGATGACCCGCTTCTTGCCCATCCGTTGGGTGAGCAAAGCGCTGCCGATGGTGTTGTTGATTTTATGCGCGCCGGTGTGGTTCAGGTCCTCGCGCTTGAGATAGATTTTCGCGCCCCCCAGCTGATGGGTCAGGTTCTCCGCAAAATACAGCGGCGACGGCCGGCCCACATAATGCTCCAGATAAAACTTGAGCTGTTTCTGGAATTCAGGATCGTTCCGGGCCTCGTTATACAGCTTCTCCAATTCCTCGAGCGCCGGCATCAGGGTTTCGATGACGAATTTGCCGCCGAACTCTCCGAAATGGCCTTTTCGATCCGGCAATGTAGGTGTACTCATAACTCTCTCCTGTTAACTCCCG
>CAYPKH010000154.1:0-5269 GCA_964411245.1 uncultured Nitrospina sp. | reverse complement strand
GTCACCGGCAGTCCGTCCATCACCTTGAAAATCTGGATGAAGTCGGACCGCTGAATGGGCAACAGTTTTTTGATGGCTTCTTCGCGCACCTTCGGTTTGTCGGCGATGATCATTTTGCGCACCAACAGAATGCGTTCCTCGTCGAAGAACATGTGTTCGGTGCGGCACAGTCCGACGCCCTGCGCGCCGAACTCTTTCGCCACCAGCGCATCGTGCGGCGTATCGGCATTGGCGCGCACGTTGAGCACGCGCATCCGATCGGCCCATCCCATCAATTGCCGGAAAAAACTGGTGACGCGCGGCTGGGTCAAGGGCACCTGGCCCGCCAAAACCTGCCCGGTCGATCCGTCGAGGGTGATGGCATCGCTTTCCCTGAGGACCACGCCGTTCAACCAAGCGCGTTTTTTGCGCGGCTCCACCTGCAACTGGACCAATCCGCACACGCAGGGTTTGCCCATGGCGCGGGCGACCACCGCGGCGTGCGACGTCATTCCCCCCTTGGCCGTCAGAATCCCCTGCGACACGCTCATGCCGTGAATGTCCTCCGGCGAAGTATCGGTCCGCACCAGGATGATTCGTTCCTTCTTTTTCGATAGCTCCATCGCGCGCTCCGGAGTGAACACCACCTTGCCGGAGGCGGCGCCCGGTGATGCCCCCAGGCCTTTCCCCAGCACTTGAACTTTGGCTTTCGGATCCACCATCGGATGAAAAATCTGGTCCACCTGCGTTGCCGGCACACGCAGGATCGCGTCCTGCTTGCTGATCAATCCCTCGTTCACCATATCGACGGCGATCCTGATCGCCGCGGCGGCGGTGCGCTTGCCCGACCGCGTCTGGAGCAGGTACAACTGGTTTTCCTGCACGGTGAACTCGATGTCCTGCATATCCTTGTAATGACCCTCCAGTAACTTGTACACCTGGGTCAGGGTTTCGAACACCTCCGGCATGTCCTTTTCCAACTGTGCGATGGGACTCGGTGTGCGGATGCCCGCCACCACGTCCTCGCCCTGTGCGTTGATCATGTATTCGCCGTATAATTTCTTTTCGCCGGTGGCGGGGTCGCGGGTGAAGACCACGCCCGTGGCCGACGTCGGCCCCATGTTGCCGAACACCATCGACTGCACGTTGACCGCGGTGCCCTCGTCGTCAGATATGCGGTTCAACCGCCGGTAGGTGACAGCGCGGTCGGTGTTCCACGAATTGAATACCGCCTCGATGCTCATGCGAAGCTGGACCAGTGGATCGTCCGGAAACGGCTTGCCGGTTTTGCGTTTGACCAGTGCCTTGAATTCCTTGATCACCATTTTCAAATCGCCCACGCCCAGCTCGGTGTCGAACTCTACCTTCTGTTTGTTTTTCCGGCGTTGCAGGATGGCTTCAAAATGTTGGCCCTCGAGACCCATCACCACATTGCCGAACATGGCGATGAAGCGGCGGTAACAGTCATAGGCGAAGCGGCCGTTGCCGATTTTTCCGGCGAGGCCTTTCAGGGTATCGGGATTGAGGCCGAGGTTGAGCACCGTGTCCATCATCCCCGGCATGGAAGCGCGGGAACCCGACCGCACCGACACCAGTAGCGGTTCTTCGGTGCCGCCGAATTCCTTGTCCATGACTTTCTGCAGGGTCTTCAGGTTGGCCAGCACTTCGTTCCACAACGGCGGCGGAAACTGGTTGTCCTTTTTGAAATAGGTGGTGCAGGCTTCGGTGGTGATGGTGAAACCGGGAGGAACGTTGATGCCGAGATTCGCCATCTCGGCCAGGTTGGCGCCCTTGCCGCCCAACAACTCGCGCATCTCCGCTTTGCCCTCGGTCTGGTCGGCGCCGAAAAAATAAACGTACTTACTGGTCATTTCCGCGATTGTGGAGCATGGGTAAAAGGGAAACGTCTCATCGTTAAAAAGGATCAGCAAATATTAACATTAAATATGCTCCAACGGGGGAAGGGTATCATCTTTTTTCAGTTTTATTGAGGACGATCTTCGAAAAATCGGCCAGCGGAGCAAACAGGCGGGCGATCGACTGGAGCAGGGCCATGCGGTTGGCCCTGAGGGCCGCGTCGTCCACGTTGACCATGACATGATCGAAAAAGTCGTCCACCGCGCCCTTGAGCTCGACAATTTTCGCCAGCGCGGCTGAATATTTCCCTTCCTTGATGCTCGTTTCCACCGTGGATTTAATTCCGTCGAACTTTCTGAACAGCGCCTGTTCCGCCTCCTCCTTCAGGAGCTCCTGATCGATTTCCTCCGGCACGTCGCCCTCGATAATGCGCACCACGCGTTTGAACGCCGTCGCCAGGTCCTCGAAATACGCCTGCTTCTTGAGATCGGTCAGCGCGGCGACCTTGGCCCGCACCTCCTTGAACTCGCCGATACCGGTGGACAGCACCGCGTCGATGGCGTCATACGGATAGCCGTCCGCGGTCAGCATCGTCTTCAGGCGCTGGCCGAACAATTCTCCGCAATGCCTGCGGATGTCGCTGCCGGAAAGTTTGGCTTTGTCCCCCAGGGTCTGGAGGCCGGTGTCGATCAGATCGTCCAGCCGAAGGGGCCAGTCGTAATGAATTAAAATCTGGATGATGCCCAGGGCGTGACGCCGCAACGCGTACGGGTCCTCGGAACCGGACGGGATCAACCCGACGCCGATACAGCCGACAATGGTGTCCAGCTTGTCGGCCACCGCCACCACGGCTCCCGCTTCGGTCGAGGGCACGGCGTCTCCGGCAAACGCGGGCTGGTAATGCTCTTTAATGGCCTGCGCCACCGCCGCGCCTTCGCCGCAATGTTCGGCGTAATACCCGCCCATGATGCCCTGCAAATCGGGGAACTCGAACACCATCTGTGTGACCAGATCGGCTTTCGACAGCAACGCGGCGCGCTTCGCCGTGGTTTCCTCTTCGGGACAAACCTTTTGAGCAAATGTAGAGGCCAGCGACACGATGCGCATGAGTTTCTCATGCGAGGTGCCGAGGTCTTTCTGGAAGACCACGCCCTTGAGATCGTCGACGAAATCCTCCAGCCTGCGTTTGCGGTCTTCGTTGTAAAAGAAGCGGGCGTCCTCCAGTCGCGCCTTCAACACACGCTGGTTGCCGCGCGCGATGTCCTTACCCTTCGCCTTCATGTTGCTGATGGTGATGAAATACGGCAGGAGCTTGCCGCCCTTCCATACCGGAAAGTATTTCTGGTGATGCTTCATGGTGATGACCAGCAGTTCCTTGGGAAGCTCCAGGTAGGCCTTGTCAAACTCGCCCAACACCGCCACCGGATACTCGACAAGATAGGTTACGGTGTCGAGCAGGCCGGTGTCCTCCTTCACCTTGCCTTTCACCTGTTTGGCGATGGTTTTGATCTGATCGCGTATCGACTGCTTGCGTTCTTCCGGATCGACCATCACCTTGTGCTTCTTGCATTCCCTGAGATAGGTTTTGAGGCTGTCGAATTTGAATTTGTCCGGTTTCAGGAAACGATGACCCCTGGAAGTGTTGCCGGCCTGGATGCCCTCGAACTCGAATTTCAACCGCTTGCCGCCGAACAGCGCGGATATCCAGTGGACCGGACGCGCGAACGGGATTTTGCGCGCCGCCCAGCGCATTTTCTTGGGGAAGGGAATCTCCTCAATAAATTTTGGAAGGTATTCATTTAATATAAGGGCTGTTGGCTGGCCTTTTTTCTCGACCCTTGCGCAGATCACCTCGCCCTTGGGAGATTCCATGGTCGTCAGGTCGGAAATATCTACGCCCTTACCCTTCGCGAAACCGATCGCCGCTTTGGTGGGGTTGCCGTCGGCGTCGTACGCCACCTTGATGTTGGGACCCAGGTAGGTTTCGACCACGTCCTTCTGGCGGACATCGACATCCGGAATATGCACCACCAGACGGCGCGGCGTACCCATCAGTTGCGGCGTGCCCGCCGCCACCCGGCCCTGGTCGAAAAACTCCGAGAGTCTGCGGCCCATGTCCTCGAGCGCCGGCTCAATATACCCGGCCGGGATTTCCTCGGTTCCGATCTCTATGAGCAGGTCAGGCATGAACTCTCCAAAAACAAAGCACTTATGAGCCGGGTATTTATCAGACAAAGGGGGGAAAGTCAACGGCGAGCCGCCGAGGCAATACCGGGTCCAGCGTCACGCTGGCCGCTCCGCGCGGGGCGAAATTGGGTCCAGCGTCACGCTGGCTCCCCTTACCAAGTGGGAGGATACAGGTGGGGTTGATTTTGACAGGATGAAACCGGATCAAAACACAGATTCTTCGTCCCCTCGATCCTCCGAATGACAGACCACACCCAATTTGTCATCCTGAGCGCTAGCGAAGGATCTGTGTTTGGCTTTGCCCTGCTCCCCTTTCTCCGAAGGGGGCCGAAGGGCTTTTTCCTCTAAGGGTCCAATCGGCTTGCGGACCCTCCCATTCATTGATAAGGTAGAATCATGCTGACCGATGAAGAAGTGTTTGAACGATACGGCGACGAGCCCCTGAACTTCTCGCACTACTACAACTTCGTGTTCATCTACAAGAGCAAAGAACTGGACAACGGCGACCGCATCTATCTGCAACTGGGCGGGACCATGGAAAAGGTGTCGGCCCTATCGGTGGACGTCGAAGAGCCTCTCACCCTGAACGAAGACGCCGACCGCGAATTCGCCTATATCAAAAACGCCGACAACCAGGTCATCTGGAAACACGGTGAGAAAAAATAAGATGAAAGGATTGCCCTCCCTTCTATAAAGAGGGTATATTGAAACCTTATGAAACATTACGATGTCATAATCATAGGTGCGGGGCATGCCGGGTGTGAGGCGGCGCTGGCTTCGGCGCGTCTGGGATGCGCCACGCTCCTCTTGACGCTCGATCTGGACAAGATCGCCCTGATGCCGTGCAATCCCGCCATCGGCGGCGTCGCCAAGGGCCACATGGTCTACGAGATCGATGCGCTGGGCGGACAGATGGCGCAGGTCATCGACCGGACCGGTATCCAGTTCCGCATGCTCAACGCCTCGAAGGGACCCGCCGTGCAGGGCAACCGCGCGCAGGCCGACAAGCACCAATACAAAACCGAAATGCGCCGCGTGCTGTCAGCGCAAAGCCACCTCACCATCGCCAAAGAAGAAGCGGAAGAACTGATCGTCGAGGGCGGCGTGATCCGCGGTCTGCGCACCGCCCAGGGTAACGAATACCAGGCGGGCGCGGTGGTCATTACCACCGGCACCTTCCTGCGCGGCCTGGTGCACGTTGGCATGAACAGTCACCCCGCCGGTCGCGTCAACGAGAAACCTTCAA
>CAYPKH010000153.1:0-5270 GCA_964411245.1 uncultured Nitrospina sp. | reverse complement strand
TGCATGTGTTAGGCACGCCGCCAGCGTTCGTTCTGAGCCAGGATCAAACTCTCCAGTTATCAAACTTAAAACTGAAAAAATTGTCCTTCAAAGTACAATAAACGTTGGCACCCGCAAAAATCATTTGGCACCTTTTAATTTCAAAGAGCGATCAAAACAAAGTCCAGCAATATATACCCTCCTCAGGATTTCGTCAACTAAAAAAATTAATTGAGAAAAAGAAGGGTTCCGGGGACTTCAAAAAAGCGTGTTCCCGAAAAATACCGCTGATTCAAAGAACCATTGCCTTGGTAATGTACAATATAAAGACCCTGAACCGGAAGGGCAAGGGTTTTTTGAGGTATTTGGGAAAAAAACCGGGGAAAAATGTCCTAGGCCCCGGCCTCTCATTTTCAGGGGCTTGTTTCCCCTATCCGGTCCATCTCATGGTCGATCTGCAGGGCCTTCAGACTGTATAGGTACTGGTATAAGCCCTTTTGCTCCATCAGCTCCCGGTGAGTGCCGGTTTCCACGATCCGGCCCCGGTCCAGAACCAGAATCTTGTCGGCATTGTGGATGGTCGACAGCCGGTGCGCGATGACGAAACTGGTCTTGCCCCGCATCAGGCGCTCCAGCGCTTCCTGGATGAGTTTTTCGGATTCGTTGTCCAGAGACGACGTGGCTTCGTCCAAAATCAGCAGGTGCGGGTTCTTCAAAATGGCGCGGGCGATGGCGATCCTCTGCCGTTGGCCGGCGGACAACCGAATTCCCTTTTCGCCGACGATGGTCTGGTAACCCTCCGGGCATTCGTTGATGAACGGGTCGGCATTGGCCGCCCGCGCGGCTTCCCGGATCTCAGCCAGCGTGGCGTCCTCCTTGGCGAAGCGGATGTTTTCCTCGATGGTGCCGCCGAACAGCAGGGTCTCCTGCGGCACCAGCCCGATCTGCCGCCAGTAACTCGTCATTTGCACGTCGCGGATATTGTGTCCGTCCACGAGAATCTCCCCGGAGACCGGATCGTAAAAGCGGTGCAACAGGTGCACGAGGGTGGTCTTGCCGGCGCCGCTGGGACCCACCAGCGCCACCATTTCCCCCGGCTCCACTGTAAAGTTGAGGCCCTTGAGCACTTCCTGATCTTCCCGGTAATGGAAACGCAGGTCCCGGACTTCGACCCTGCCGACGATCTCCGGTAGCGCTACCGCGCCGGGGGCGTCCCGCACTTCGGGCTCGGTGTCGAGAATCTCGAAGATGCGCTCGCTGGCTCCCAGTCCCTCCTGGATGCGGGTGTACAAACGGGCGAAACTGCCCATGGGACCGGCGATGATAACGGCGTAAAGGATAAACGCGACCATTTCTCCCGGACTGAGGGTGCCGGCGATGACTTCCCGTCCGCCGTACCACAACAGGATCAGGGCGGTGACGAAAGCAATGAAGCCGATGACCGGTCCGAAAAACGCGGAGATCCTGACGCGCTTTTTGGCGGATTGAAAACTGTCCTCCACCGCATCGTCGAACCGCTGGCCCTCCTGTTCCTGCCGGACGAAGGATTTGACCAGCTGGATGCCGCTGATGTTCTCTTCCACAATGGTGGTGGAGACGGCCAGTTTGTCCTGGATTTCACGCGACAGGTTTTTGAGTTTCCGGCCGAAGGTTTTGGCGAACAGCACCATGATCGGCGCCAGCACCAGAATCATGAAGGTCAGCTTCCAGTTCATGACGATGATGATGACGATACCGCCGATCAGGCGAATCGACTGCTGGAGGAGGGTGGCGGGCAGGTCGGTGATCACCCCCTCGATGGTGGTCACGTCGTTGGTCATGCGCGACATGATCTCGCCGGTCCGGCGCTTCACGAAAAAACTGGTGGACAGCGTGTGCAGATGGTTGAAGATGATTTTCCGGAGATCGGTGATCACGCGCTTTTCGGTGATGTCGTACAGATAATTGTGCGCGGTGGAAAACAGCATCTGCAGGAAAAACAGCAGGGCGATGGTCCACGCCATGCGGTTGAGCAGGTCCAGATCTTTGTTGACTTCGACCACGTCCACCAGCTCTTTGACGAACAGCGGGATCATCAGATTGATGGCCGAGATCAATACCAGAAACAGACTCCCGTAAATGATCTGGGTTTTGTACGGGATCAGCAATTTGAACAGACGCTTAAAGTTTTTCATGGACTCCCGGCGATTTAAAGAATATGCCAGCCTGATCACTATACAGGGAACCGGCCTAAAAAGGAATTTCAGGCGAAGTACCTCCGCTAGTAAATTAAAACCCAGATTCTTCGTCGCCAAGGCTCCTCAGAATGACAACTCGGCACCGCTTGTCATGCTGAACGCAGTGAAGCATCTGGGTCTTTATCCTGTTATCCCGTCCATTTCTTTCGGGTGCTTTGTTGTGCAAAGTCCGCAATTACGCTAAGGTCTTCTTTTTAAGGTTCAATCACAATTTGATAGAGAGGCGCGATTGCTTGCTAAGCTGAAAATCATATTTTCGGATATCAAGATCCAGCACACGGTGTTTGCGCTGCCGTTCGCGGTGATGAGCGCGTTTCTGGCGGCGGAGGGCCTGCCCGAATGGGAAACACTGGGGTGGATTCTGGTGGCCATGGTCGGCGCGCGCAACGCCGCCATGGCGTTCAACCGCATGGTCGACGCGAAACTGGATGCTAACAATCCGCGCACCTCAGCACGCGCCCTGCCGGCAGGAAAGTTGACCCTGACTCAGTATGCGGTTTTTCTGGCGCTCTCCTCGGCGCTGTTGATCGGGGCGAGTTATATGCTGAACCCGCTGGCGTTTTACCTGTCGCCTTTGGCGCTGGCCATCGTGTTTTTTTATTCAATCACCAAACGCTTCACGGTTTGGTCGCACGTGTATCTGGGATTCGCCCTGGCCTGCGCGCCGGTGGGGGCGTGGGTGGCAGTGAAGGAGGAAATTTCACTGGTGTCGTTGATCCTGGGGGCGGCGGTGGTGTTCTGGCTGACCGGATTCGATATCATTTACGCCTGCCTCGATGTGGAGGCGGATCACAAAAGCGACCTATATTCCGTCCCCCGGCGGTTTGGAGTGGGCCGCGCCCTAAAACTTGCTTATGCCGCGCATGGGATTATGATATTATTCCTGTTTGGGTTGTTGTGGCACCCGGCTTTGGGCGTCCTTTATGGAGTCGGGGTCGTGGGAGTGGCGGGGTTGCTGGTCTACGAACATTCCCTGGTGAAAATCGACGACCTGTCGAAAGTCAATTTCGCCTTTTTTAATGTCAACGGCATGATCGGCATCGGACTGATGTGCGTGGTGATTGTGGATATTGTCTGGGTTTGAGTCTGGGGAGCCACAATTGATTTTCCCTCAAACTTAATACGTTTTCGGTGGCCTTCATTTTCTAGTCAGAGTATTTACGATTCTATCGTATTCCTCCTCGCCGATCTCTCCGGCGGCATAACGGCGAGCTGCTATATCGCTGGGCGACTCGGCGTCGTCGTGATAGTGGTCATGATCGCCGAGCATGGAACGCATGCATCCCCTCATAATACCACCGCGCATCATTAAAAAGCAGATGAGGAGCATGAAGACAACCGGTATAAGCCACAGCCATCCGCCGTGGAAAAATTCCCATCCATACATCTTTTGCCTCCTTCCAGGTAGGTCTTTAATCCGCCGACTGCAAGGTTAATCAGCCTCCACTATTCGGCGGACACACCTTCTTTTTTCAGCATGGTCAAAATCTTATCGGCAACCTCCAGTGCAACTTCGGTCCGTTCAGCCTCCGGGACATCGGTGTACAGGAATATATCCCCATACTTATGGTGTAAAGGCAGGGAATCGATATGAATTATCCTCTCTTCATCGATAAAGTTTTTCAAGACCCTTCCCAAACACTTCAGGAAGCAACCGTCAATCATTACGACCCTATCGGCATCCTTTACCCAACGCGCCATTGACGAATGGGGGACCAAGAACGTTTCCGCGAAGCAAGTGCGGGCGTAGGGGGATTCCTTGGCCACGATATTCGCGGCAAGCCTAGCGATTTCCCCTCTTATACAAGGCCCCTCGCAGGAAAGGACCGGGATTTTTCCTTTGGCAATATTCTCTAGCGCGTGCTTTTCGCCAGCGGGACAGCTCCCTGTAACACCTTCGACTTCAATTGTAAAAGAAAGGGTAGAATTACTCATTATGTTTTCCTCCTTTTATCGTTACTCCTCCTCACTTTTATTGATCTTTAGCAAACCTCTTTTATTCCAAAAAAATTAGCACTTTTGAAGTTTTTTTCCAGTTAGGAATTTTAAATTGGAATCCAAAAGAAGAGCTCAAAGGAAGATAAGGAATTCTCAAACGGCGTAAAATGAGATGCCTTCGCTTTCCGAACAGGTCCGAAGGCCTACGCGGCCTAAAATTTACTTATAACCCCCAAAGGTTCATGGTATTATTCTTCAATCTTTGATTCGGAATTAAGCTGGCTCAGAGTCACGCTGGAAAGGAGTTAGTATGAAAAAAACCATTGGAATGAAAATCAAAATCATTAAGGAAAACCCTGTGGCCAAGGCTTTGATGGGGTCGCGATACCGGATGACGGTGAAGGGCTCCAAAAGGGTCTACCGCAGGATGGAAAAGAAACGCAGGATGCGCGTCATGCTGAAAAACGAGAACGGTCCCATGAGGTCATCGGTTCTCTTCGGTGGGTTGATGGGATCGTTCTCTGCTGGGCGCAGGGCCAATATTGCTGGAGCGTTAGGGCGCGATGGTAAGTTTACTTTCGCCAGCCGAAGTTAAAAAGTTATCAGCGGCGATTCACCGCATAAGATTGGAAATCGGATGTTTGAATATCTCGATAACAGGCTTAAGCCTATAGAAAATAAGGTTTTGAATGAACAACGCCTGTCTTTTGAGGACGGTGTCACTTTGTTTGAATCGCCGGATCTTCTGGGGGTGGGGCGCCTGGCCAATTTTGTCAGGGAACGGTTGAACGGGAACAACGCCTATTTCATCCATAACCGGCATATCAACCCCACCAATATCTGCATCCACAGTTGCCAGTTCTGCGCCTTCGGGGTCAAAGCCGACGCGCCCAACGCCTATGAGAAATCGCTGGACGAAATTTTTGAAGACGCCGAGGCCTACCGGGGAGGGGAGGTCAGCGAGTTCCATATTGTCGGCGGACTGCATCCGGACTGGCCCTATCCGTTTTATCTCGATATGGTGAAGGGACTTAAGGACCGGTTTCCGCCGGTGCATATTCAGGCGTTCACCGCGGTGGAACTGCATTATCTCGCTCAGCTGGCGGGCCGGCCCCT
>CAYPKH010000152.1:0-5282 GCA_964411245.1 uncultured Nitrospina sp. | reverse complement strand
GCTGTCGGCTAGTATTATCTGGGCGGCGGCGGGCACGCCGGGGCGGTGTCGTTTCGCGTGCTTCCGATGGAAGAGTCCCGATTCCGGTGGCAGGCGGCCGCCATTGTGAGCTTCCTGGAAAAACAGATCAACTGACCGGCCTTTTCATTGCATATCCCTAGCGGGATCATTACTGTTGAGCTGAGATACTCAACATTCGCTGTTTTTAAAACCATTCGAAAACCGAAACCATGAATCAAGCCATCCCGCCCGCAGGCGACCCCGACCATAAAATCCTGATGATCAAGCTGGGGGCCGTGGGCGATCTGGTGATGGCCTCGGCTTTTTTTGAGGGCGTGCGGCAGAACTTTCCCCGATCCCGGGTTTCCCTTCTGGTTTCGAACCGGATTTTTCATACGGTCATAGAAAATCCCAATATCGATCAATTCATTCTGGCCGACACCGATGCGATCTATAAAGGCGGTTGGCTCTCCCGCTTTGGGGAAGTGTTCCGCCTGATCACTTTGTTGCGCAAGCAGAAGTTCGATCAGGTGTTCGTGTTGCACTGGGCCTGGCAGTTCAATCTGCTGGCATTTTTGTGCCGCATTCCGGTTCGGGTGGGATTCGGGCGGAATCGGGAAGGCCTGTTTCTGACGCACCGGGTGCGAACCCCAAAGGAACGGAACAACCGGGAAGCCTACCTGGATTTGTTGCGGGCGGTGGGCAAACCGGTCCGTTACCGGAAAAGCCATTACTACCTGTCAGCGCGGGAAGACCGTTTTCTGGATACCTTTGTCGAGGAATACCGGATCGGCGCCGAAGAGGCGGTGATCGCTCTGGCTCCCGGCGGCGGCAGGAACATCAAACAAACCATGTTGACCCGCCTCTGGCCGGTGGAGAATTTTATCGAACTGATCGGCCGGTTTGTGATGGACGGTCCTTATCGCATTGTATTGATCGCCGGACCGGGCGACGGCGCGGTGATCCCGCCCATCCTGGAGCGCTACCCGCGATGCATCGATACCCGCGCCATGAGTTTCGGCGAAAAGGCGTCGATCCTCCGGCGATGCCGCCTGCTGGTGGGCAACGACAGTGCTCCCATTCATATCGCCATGGCGATGGGCGTACCCACCTATTCCCTCTGGGGGCCGACCAATCCCAAACGCTACGGCGATCCCCTGCCGCGGCACACGCCGTTGTTCAAGGAGATCGAATGTTCCCCCTGCTACAGCGACGGTGAGTTTCCGGAGTGCGACGACAACCAGTGCCTGAAGGCCATTACGGTGGACGAGGTCTGGCAGGCGTTGCAGGCCGAGTTGCCCCGGGAAATGCCCCGGCCCGCCGCTAGTGAAAATTCCGTGTCAGTGAGAGAATTTCCTGCAGATATAATTTCTGTTCCGCGAGCTGTTCCCGGGAACCCCAGCCGACCCACTGTCTGACGTTCAGCCATAAAATATTTTTTCTCATCTTGAGGCGCAGGTAATATTTCAGCACTTTGAGACGGGTGTGTCCGAGGTGTTTTTTGAAATAATGGAGTTGGCTCCGGCGATGTTCCACGGCGCTTTTTCCGGGATTGGACCGGGTGCTCCCGCCGCCGAAATGGACCACTTCGGCTTCCGGTATGTAGTGAACCTTCCAACCCAACTGGCGGATGCGGCGGCTCAGGTCGGCGTCTTCCAGATACATGAAAAAGTTTTCGTCCATCAGCTCCGCATCGAACACCGCTTGACGGCACAGGAGCATGCACGCCCCCTTGATCCAGGCCACCTTCCGTTTACGGGAATGCAACCTCTTCAGGATCCAGCCGGCGGGAGGGAACCGGTGGTCGTCCCACAGGTTGAAGAAAAATTTCCGCACCGCCTCGTTGATGAGACTCACTTCGAAACCGAAGGACTGTTGCAGACTGCCGTCAGCGTTCAGCAGGCGGCATCCCAATAGGCCGGTGCCGGGAGAGTGCTTCATTTCCTGAAGCATGGCCAGCAGGGCTCCCGGCCGGACCACGGTATCCGGGTTCAACAACAGAATATAACGGCCCCGCGATTGCGCCATTCCCTGGTTGTTGCCCTGCGCGTGGCCGCGATTGTTGCGGTTGGCGAACAATCGCACGTTCGGGAATTGCTGGCGGACCAGCTCGGCGGTGCCGTCCTGCGAGGCGTTGTCCACCACGATGATTTCGTGGTCGAAATTGCCGGCGGCGCGGCTCACCGAATCCAGGCAACCCAGCACGTGATCGCGGGAGTTGTACGTCACCACCACGATGGACAGGTCTAGAGAGCAGGAGTAGAGATCGGTCATGAAGTATCCGTTGCGGCGGGCGGCTTGGCGGTCAGGCGCACGCGTTTCAAATACACCCATTCCATGGCGTTGATATCCAGATTCTGCACGTAAGGTTTCACCAGCAGGTTTTGCGCGCTCACAAATAAGGAGATTATAGCCGAGTCGGTCTCCGTTAACAAAATCTGCGCTTCATCATAAATGGCCTGGCGCGTTTTGGGATCCTGTTCCGCCGCGCCCTGGGCGACCAGCCGGTCATAGCGTTCGTTTTTCCACTGGAGGCGGTTGTTGCCGCTGGTGGAAATGAACAGGTTCATGAAATTGTCGGGATCCGGAAAGTCCGCTCCCCAGCCCAGCCTGAACACCGGCGGCGGGTCGACCGATAAGGTCTTCAAATACACCTTCCATTCCTGATCCTCCAGGCCCACCTCCAGGCCGAGGTGTTCTTTCCATTGCGCCTGTACGAACTGGGCGATGAGGCGGTGGGTCGGGTCGGTGTTATACGCCACGCGAAACGCCGGAAATTTCCGGTCGCCGGAGTACCCGGCTTCCGCCAAAAGAGCCCGCGCCTTTTCGGGATCGAATTTCGGGCCGATTCCGGGATTGTACCCGAACATGCCCTTGGGTATCCACGAGGCGGTAGGCAACTCGCCTCCTTTCAGGATAACGGGAATCCGCGAGCGGTCAATGGCATGGGACAGCGCCCGCCGCACCCGGGGGTCGTCGAACGGCGGTTTTTTCACGTTGAACCCGTAATAATATCCGCGCAGGACGGGAAGATTCCTGTACTCCGCGCTGGTCCGGTAATGTGGGATGGCCACCGGCGGCAGTTCCGCCAGGTCCAGCTCGCCAGTTTCATACAGGGTCAGCTCCGTGGTCGGGTTCCGTACCACATACAGGATCACCCGGTCGATGGCGGGCCGGGCGTCATAGTAGTCCGGATTGGTTTCGAGGACCAGTTTGTATTCGTGGTGCCACTCCTCGAGAGTGAAGGGGCCGTTGGTGACGATATGTTCCGGGTCCGTCCAGTGGTTGCCGTATCGTTCGATCACATCCCGGCGTTGCGGGAAGGTGACCATGAAGGTGGTGATGCTGGGGAAATAGATGACCGGCCGCTTGAGCCTCACCTGCAGGACCGTCGGCGAAAGCGCTTTCACCCCCACCTGATCGGGGTCTTTGATTTGGCCGGAATTGTATTCGTAGGCGTTTTCGATATCGAATAAAAAATAGGCGTATTCAGCGGCGGTTTCGGGATTGAGCAGGCGTTTCCAGGAATACTCGAAGTCCTGCGCGGTGACCGGCCGGCCGTCGGTCCAGGTCACGTCCTCGCGCAGGGTGTAGGTGATCACCCGGCCGCCCTCGGAAAACTCCCAGTGTCGGGCGATGGCGGGGACCGGCTCCAGCTGTTTGTTGTACTGGGTGAGCCCCTCCATGATATTGGTCAGGACGTTGAAGGACACGCCGTCGGTGGCCAGGGACCAGTCGAGGGTGGGGGGTTCGAATCGCAGGGCCATCCGCAGGGTCCGGTCCGCTCCCGCCGAGGGTTCCCCGGAACAGGCGGCCAGCCCCAACAGGCCGGCCAGGACCCAGGCCCCCAACCCGAGGCGGACGGAGGGTCCGCCGATATGGTGCATCGTCTTCATCGACATCAAGGATACCACTGCCTTCGGCGGGTCCCAACCGGGTTTTAAAATATTGAGATAATTCCTTTACTTTTCCATAAGACCCGATAAAATTATCGTTTTCCCATTATTCGAGCAGTTATGGCACCCAAAGTAAATCTGGAGGATTTGACTTGGATCCGCCGCTGGATCAAAAAGGGTCTGAGCAAGGATAAAAAGACCCTGGATTTATCCAACCGGCGTTTCACCTACCCGATTGCCATCGAGGTAGCGGAAGGGATGGCGGTTCCAGGGATCGAGATCCTCTACATGCACAATTGCTGGCTGAAGGATTCTTACATGGAAGAGTTGGCCGAGTCGAACCTGTTCGCGCCGGTGAAGGAGCTCTGGATGTATGAGAATTCGCTCGGCAGTGACGGCGCCCGCTATATGGCGGAATCGGAGAAGTTTGAAAACCTGCAGTACCTGAGCCTGTACTCGAACAAAATCGGCCCGGAAGGCGCGGCGGCCCTGGCGGAATCGGCTTATCTGTCCCGGCTGGAAACGCTGGATCTGTCGTTCAACCGGGTGGGTGACGAAGGCGCGGCGGCGCTGGCGCATTCCAAGCATCTCAACCGGCTGAAGGTTCTGCATCTGGACGCCAACGGCATCGGCGCGGCGGGCATGCAGGCATTGGCCGAATGTCCCGGACTGCGCAACCTCACCACCTTGAACCTGACCTACAACCGCATGGAACCCGACGGTCTGGAAGCGATGAGCGGCTCGGCGCGCCTCAAGGCATTGGCAACTTTTAAATCGGACCTGCCCCCGGAAGATGACTGACCCGCACACCCTGACATCCCCAAACGGCCATCAAGACATCCTCGACGCCATCCAGCAAAAACTGGGGTGGCAGTCGGCGAGCCTGGATTTGAGTTACGACCGGCTGGGCGACGTCGGCGTCATCTATCTCGCGCGAAAATGCGATTTATCCTATGTGCGGGTGCTGAACCTGAGCTGGAACGAAATCTCCGATGCCGGAGTGCGTGCCCTGGCGGACTGTCCCACGCTCAAGCATCTGACCCATCTGCATCTGGACTCCAACGTCATCGGCGACGCTGGCGCGCAGGCGCTGGCGGATTCGCCTCACCTGGGCCGGGTCAAACTGGTCAACCTGACCCACAACCGCGTGGGCGACGCCGGCGCGCTGGCTCTGATCAAATCGTCCCGACTGCCGCAGTTGGAATTTCTGGAACTGGAACTCAACCGGGTGGGCGCCAGCCGCCTGAGCCGGTTCCCGGACGGCGCCGCCAATGCTTCGTTAAGGTGGCTCAATTTGCGGAGCAATCAAATCGACGCAGGCACTCTCAAAGACTGGGTGCCGACGGGAGCCTTTGCGCCGCTGACGCATCTTAACCTGGGCTGGAA
>CAYPKH010000151.1:0-5302 GCA_964411245.1 uncultured Nitrospina sp. | reverse complement strand
CGCTTTTTTTGTCTGGAACACCGCCACCTGGGCGGAGTCCATCATCTACGACACCATTCGCAATATCAAGCAAATCAAGGAACTGCTCGATATCAACCATCGTCCTCTTAAAAAAGCGCAGGATGAATTGAAGTTCATGTTGCAGGACGCAATGATCATTTACTTCACCCTGAAGCCTGCCCTGACGCCGGACTTCGTCGAACACGCCGAACCCATAATCCAGGATTTATTCGATTGTTTCATCGGCGGCCTGCACGACCCCGAGAAGATCGAAGCGCTGTACCACCGGGTGTACGCCGGCGCACTGGTCTATGGATATGAAGAGGCTCTGGAGGGACCCTACCAAAAGGCGGGCCTGGACATTCACCGGAGTGAAGACTGGCCGGTAGAAAAAATTAATTTTGTGCCGCAGCAGTTGAAAGATATCATGATTCCCTACCTGGATGGAACGTTCGAACGGTTCCGCAAAAACCTTTCCGGTGAAAAAAATTAATCGGTCCCATTACCGAAGTGCAGCAGAATCCAGCCGGCGAGGCCCTTCTGGCCGTTGGTTTCCCGGTTGCCGCCGTTCCAGAGGGCGACCGCCATCGGTGTCGACCCGACGAACTGCACGTCATGATGGTCCGGGTTGGTCAGATTTCTCCTGAACACCACCTGCCAGCCATTACCGGTACGCATCCCTTTGCCGGAAACGTTCTGCGCGTCCTGATGCGTCAGAGTGCTGAATCCCTCGGCGTTCAAATCTTCAACGGGGGATAGCTCCGTGGCCGAATCTTTTTGTGCTGAATCGGCGGCTATCTGGCGGGCCGCTTTCCACTGCCAGATATTGACGGGAGAATTTTCGCCGCCCATGGTGATGGGCGGAACTTCTTTATTGGAATTGAGCGGAAACATGATCGCGGCCTGATCCGTATACAGGCGCGATTGGCTGATGCCGTTGTTCACTGAATCGTCCTGCCATTCCAGGCGGACGGCAATCTGGGTTTCGGTCCGCGCTACGCTGATCAGAACTTTTTTAATGGAAGGGTTGGGCCATTGGGGGTTGGTGATCAACTGCGGTCCCAAATCGACGGAGGTTTTCGCCGGCCTCAAGGGTGAATTCCAGAACTTCGAATCGGGCGACACGGGAATATTCCCGGAATATTGTTTCACATCGATACGGACGGTGCAGTCGCCGTCTTCCAGGCACTTCGAATATTTCGCGTCTGACGCCCCGCATCCCCAAACAAAAAAAACGCAGAGGAACACGATTGCGTCCAACCGGTACTTTTGGAAAATCAGTCGAAGGGGAAAAGGTTTCAAAATGACTCAGCAGGCTGGGGTTAAAATTCGCGGATCAATCGTTCGAGTTCCCGGCCGGCTTCCGGAGTGTGAGGGCCGACCAGAACCACATTGAGGTTGCGGGCCTGGAAAATGGACTCCGCCACGCGGCGGATATCCTCCAGAGTGATCGACCCGACGAGATCCCTTTCTTCTTCCAAGGTGATGACTTTGGAATACAGCTCGGAAAATCCATAACGCGCCGCCTGCTTGCCGGGATCGTCCAACTCCAGTTCCAGGTCGTACATATACCGTTTTTTGATGTGATCCAATTCATCCTGCGCCGGGCCGGCCTTCAGAAGATTTTTGATTTCGCTGAAGATCACCTGGACAATGACTGTCACTTTTTCCGGGCGCATGGTCACGTCGAAATCAATCGTGCCGATATCCGATAGACTGGTGGCGCGGCATTCCACCGAATAAGCCAGGCCTTGTTCTTCTCGCAGGACCTTCTGCAGGCGCGAGCTCACCCCGTCGTCAAACAACCGGCCGATCAGACAGGTGGTGTAATAATCCGGGTGGTTGTAGGACACCGCACGGAAACAGATCTGCACCTGGTCCTGGCTGTCGACATCTTCCTGAAGGCGAAGTTGCGGCTCCGTTTGGTCTTCCCGTACGCTGTTTAAAAAATAATCTTTGGGCACAGGGGCGCCCCGGCGCGGAATTCTTTCAAAATATGTTTGCGCCAGCGGGAGAAATTGCGATTGCCCCAGGCGCCCCGCGCCCACCAGCACCATGTTGGAGGGGCAATAATGCCGCTCAAAATAATCCCGGAGCATCGCGGCATCGATCGCCTGGATGGAGTTTTCGGTCCCGATGGTGGGCAGGGCCAGGGCGTTGTCCTTGTACATCAGGGCGCAGGCGACGTTGTTGATGTCCACGTTTTCGCCCTCGGCGTTTAAATCCTCCAGGTATTCTTCCAGAATGATTCCGCGCTCCAGCTCGAGGCTGGGGAAAACGGGGTCGGTAAAAAATTCAGCAAACAATTCCATTCCCCGCTCCAATTCGTCATAATGCGGGCTGAAGCCGTAGTAGGTGTACTCACTTAAGGTGGAGGCGCGCAGGTCGCGGCCGATCTTCTCGAATTCGAGGTTGAGGGAAATGGAATCCGGATATTTCCGGTTGCCCCGGAACAGCATGTGTTCCAGAAAATGCGAAATTCCGTTATTCTTCTTGTTTTCGAAGCGCAGACCGGTACGGATGAACATGGCGATTTCGAGGGTGTGGATGTGCGGCAACTCCACCGTCACCACCGCCAAGCCGTTGGCCAGCGTGCTTCGAAAATTTTTGATTTCAGTATCCGTCTGAAGTTTCAAAGAAAATGTTTTCTATTATTAAGGAACAATGACACCGGAATTATCTCATACTTGAAGTGCCAGCGTTCCGGAATAAAACTGATGACCGACAAACCCTGGAGTTTAAGCCATTTCGATCATGCCGACGAATATGTCGCCGCGCACGAGGAGGAAACGAAGGCCAGTGCCGTCCTCGATTGCGGCGACGGCGTGTATGCCCTTCTCCCAAAAGGTTTGCCCGCGCTGAAAATCCGGTTTCACGGCCTGTTTATGATCGCTCCGCTACCGCTGTTGATGGCCTGCGTTATTTTTCTTCCTCTGTCCGGATTCCTCGGAGAATGGGAGATCAACGCCACCACCTTGGGCATCTCCCTGCTGTGTCTGATAATGCTCGCCGGGTTGATACGGGTGATCGTGATGATGCTGAACATCCGCGACATGTTTCCCCGGAAATATTTCGTCACGCTAGGGCCTGAGGGGCTCGCCATGCATTTTTCGCGATTCCATTTCCCGGCAGTCCATCCCAAAGCATTCATCCCCTGGAACGAGGTGGCCTCGGCCGAAAGAGCTTCGGCCTTCTTTTTGCCGGCCCTCCTGTTGGGGCGTTTAAGCGTTCCCGCGCTGAGAGTGGCCTGTCCAAAAGGGGCGCCGGTGGTCATCCCCCTCAATTCCCCCAAACCGGAGCGGGAAAATGATTTCGAACGCATCGAGAATCTAATCCGTTCTCACCTGCCCGGTTAAAACCCACCGGGTTCATTCAAAATAAATCGAATCTTCTCCCAGCAGTTCTTCGATCTCGTGAATCACCGCGTCGCTGGGCCGCACCTTCATATCAGCTTCCACCGTTCGAATCCGGGTTTTGCTGTCCGGAAAAATGAAATGCACCAGCAGGGGATTCGTTCCCGGATGCCCCGACAACACGCTTTTGATCGAGACCAGCATTTCCTTTTCGAGGCCCGGCGTCCGTATCCGAACATGGATCTTCCCTTTCCAGTGATTCTTGGCCTCCGACAACGGTAAAATTTCCCTGGCGATCACCTTGGGCAGGTTGTCGACCGAATCCACCGTGCCTTTGACCAAGATCGGCTCGTCCGATGCCAGGAGGTCTGCCGAGGCCTGGTAAATTTCCGGCCACAGTGTGACTTCCACCGTTCCCTGCAAATCCTCCAGAGTCACCAGCGCCATTTTGTCGCCCCGGCGCGTGGTTTTGAGGATAACCTTGAACGGCACCCCGGCGAGGCTGACGTTCTTGCCGTTGTCCTGCTCGGAAATACTGGCGGAACTGGAATCGGTGAACCAGTCGATGTCCTTCTGATAACGGGTCAACGGATGCCCGGACACGTAAAAGCCGATGGTTTCCTTTTCGAACCGCAGGCGGTCGTGATCACTCCACTCCTTGACCCCGTTGGATTTATCGGGAGTTTCGTTCGCCACGTCCTCCTCAAACGTATCGAACAGGTTGGACTGCCCCAACTGTTGGTCCCTCTGCCGGGCCTGTCCCATGTCCATGTACTGTTGCAGATGGCTCATCATGCTGGCGCGGCTTTCGTTCAGGGAATCGCCGGCGCCGCTTTTGATGAGGCTTTCGATGACCCGCTTGTTGACTTGCCTCAGGTCCACCTGCTCGCAAAACTGTTTGAGCGAATCGAACCGGCCCAACTCCCGCCGGGTTTCGATGATCTGATCGATGGCCGCCGACCCGACGTTCTTGATCGCTCCGAGTCCGAACAGCAATCGATCCTTGGAAATGGAAAAATCCTTGTGGCTGACGTTGACGTCCGGCGGCAGAATCTTGATACCGATTTCCCGCGCATCGTTGATGTAACGGATCACCTTGTCCGTGTTGTCCATGTCGCTGGTGATCAGTGCGCCGAAAAACTGCAGGGGATAATGGGCCTTCAGGTAGGCGGTTTGGTAGGAAATCAAGGCATAGGCGGCACTGTGCGATTTGTTGAATCCGTACCCCGCGAATTTTTCCATGAGGTCGAAAATGCGCTCCGCCTTTTTCTCGGAAATTTTATTGTGGGCGGTCCCCTTCGCAAACTTTTCCCTCTGCTGGGCCATTTCCTCCGGTTTCTTTTTACCCATGGCGCGGCGCAGCAGATCAGCGTCGCCGAGCGTGAACCCAGCCAGCACGTTGGCGATTTTCATGACCTGCTCCTGGTAGAGAATCACGCCATGCGTTTCCTGTAAAATCTCCTTCAACTGCGGCAGGTCGTATTTTTCCTCCATCGTGCCGTGCTTGCGTTTCACATAGTCGTCGATCATGCCGCTCTCCAGCGGACCGGGCCGGAACAGCGCCAACAGGGCGATGATGTCTTCAAAACTGTCCGGTTTCATTTTCTTGAGCAAATCGCGCATGCCGGAACTTTCCAGCTGGAACACCCCGCGCGTACGGGCGTCACTGAGAAGCCGGTAGGTTTCCGGATCGTCCTTGGGAATGGCGTCGATATCCAAATGCGTTCCTACCGAAGACTGGATGAGCTTCAGGGTATTGTGAATCACCGTTAAGGTGCGCAGGCCGAGAAAATCCATCTTGAGCAGTCCCAGTTTTTCGATATTGTTCATCGCAAACTGGGTGACCACTTCGCCGTTGCCCCCTTTATATAGAGGCAGGAACTCGGTGAGCGGCTTCGGGGAAATGACCACTCCTGCTGCGTGGGTCGAACAGTGGCGCGGCAGTCCTT
>CAYPKH010000150.1:0-5323 GCA_964411245.1 uncultured Nitrospina sp. | reverse complement strand
ACTGCGGCCCGACCTGGTGTTGGCGGGCAACCAGCATTCGTATGAGCGGTTTTATCCAATGGGCATTCCTCAAGAGGATGGCTCCCTGCCGGTACTCAAAAAATCGAAATACAAAAAGGGTGCGGGAGTGACGCATGTGGTGGCGGGAGGCGGCGGTGCCAAGTTCAAGCCGTTTGGCGGCCGGCCCGTACCTGATACCGTGACCAATGCACGTGCGAAAAAGGCACTCATGTTTCATTACCTGACTCTGAAAATTTCCCACGATGTCCTGAAGGCCAAAACCTGGAGAGTCTGTCCTCCTAAACAGCCCCCAGATGCAAAACCGGATCCACGCTGGAAATTCGATAAAAAACCTGAAATGTGGAGAAACGTTGTCCTGGAGTGCGATGACAAAGAAGCAGGGGTAACGGTATACGATCAGTTTGAAATTGTACGGTAGGTAAGTTCGGGAAGGAGGTGTTACCCTTCTTTAAGGAAAGCGTCGACCTCGTCGATCATCACTTTCACATCGGCGGCGGATTTGTCGATAGCCGCTTTTTCTTCCGGGGTCAGGTTCAGTTCGATGATTTTGTCGATGCCCTGTGCGCCCAACTCCACCGGAACGCCGAAGAAAATATCTTTCCATCCGTACTCCCCTTCCAGGTAGGCGGTGCAGGGCAGGATGCGGCGTTTGTCCTGCAGGATAGCTTCGATCATCTTGAACACGGAGGCGCCGGGCGCCAGAAACGCACTGCCGTTTTTGAGCAGGTCAACGATTTCCGCGCCGCCTTTGCGGGTGCGTTCAACCAGCCGGTCAATTTGTTCCTGCGTCATCAGGTCGGTGATTGAAATACCGGAGACGGTGGTGTAGCGCGGCATCGGTACCATGGAGTCGCCGTGCCCGCCCAGCACCATGGCATCGACGTCCACCAGCGAGCAGGACAGCTCCAGCGACACGAAGGTGCGGAACCGTGCCGAGTCCAGCACGCCCGCCATGCCGAGAACATGATTCCGCGACAGGCCGGAGACTTTTTTCGCGAGATAGACCATGGCGTCGAGCGGGTTCGACACCACGATGATGATGGGGTCTTTCGAATACTGCATGACCAGCTCGGTCACGCTCTTGACGATCTTGGCGTTGATCTTGAGAAGATCGGACCGGTCCTGTCCCGGCTTGCGGGGCAGGCCCGCGGTAATCACCACGATATCCGAATTCGCCGTGTCCTTGTAATCGTTGGTGCCGACGACGATGCTGTCGAACACCTGCAGACAACCCGACTGCTGGAGGTCGAGGGCCTTGCCCTGCGGCACCCCTTCCAAGATATCCACCAGCACGACGTTCCCCAGATTCTTGTACGCCACCAGCTGAGCCACCGTGGTACCGACCTGTCCCGCGCCAATGACCGTTATTTTTTTACGCAAGAGCCCCATCTATTCGCCCCCTCAAAGAATAAGGGTGTTGTTCACTTTGATTTTTGACACAGCCGCCCCCATAATTTCAAAAATAAATCAGCGGGTTATTTTAATCCACTGATGACGATGAAATCCGGTTGTTGAAAACGGTAAAACCTCTGGCAAATGTACTGACTGTGAGAATGGCTAACCTATCGGATTAACCCCCGTTTTGTCAAGTCAATTTGGCCGGATGTCCACCGGCGGCGGGGTTTTCCGCAGGGCTCCTGCCGCCTCGCCATGCCGGTTTCCGTTCCGGATAAATTAACCTTTCATATTCCTTTGTTTTCCTTACAATACCTAATCTAATCAATAAAACGTATCGGGCACACACCCCTAATCTGTTATTTCCGGGACTTCATCAGGCACCATGAATCCTCAGGCACCCTTTCATCAATTCGGCATCGATTTCTCTCCGGTCCGCCGGATTCCGGCGGACCCCAAGGTGCGGCTGGACTATTTTCGCCGGTTCAGGGACCTGCTCGAGCAGGAGCGGGAAAAGATACGAGTGTGGCATTTAAGCGGCGCCGGCGGCCGGGAAGTGATTCAGGCCTTGACCGGGCTCATCGATGAGGTGGTGCGGCACGTGGTCACCGTGCTCTCGGAGCTGGAGGCCTATCACAACAAACACCTCACCGACAAGTTCGCGCTGGTGGCGGTGGGGGGTTACGGCCGGGGAGAACTCAATCCCGGGTCGGACATCGACCTGTTGTTTCTCCTGCAGAAAAAAATGGACAGTACCCTGGACCGGTACCTTCAGGACACCATCTCGGTTTTGTGGGGCATCGGTCTGGAAATCGGACAGAGTTGCCGCACCGTCAAGGAGTGCCAGCTGTTGGCGCTGGACGATCCCACCATCCGCACGTCGATGATCGAAACCCGGTTTCTGACCGGCAACCATGCGCTGTGCCAGAAACTGTGGGACTCGGTCCGCAAAAACGTGATCCGGAAAAAAGCCAAGGAGTTTCTCAACGAGAATCTGAAAAAGGTGTTCGCCCCGTCGGAAGCCCGCGAGGGCGTGACCAGCCACCCGGAACCGGACATCAAGAACGGCCCGGGAGGACTGCGGGATTATCATGCGGCGCTGTGGGCGGTGGCGGTGTCCTTCGACGGCGTCTCACTGCAGGAAATCCAGCGCGCCGACGTGGTCACTTCGCAGGAACTGGTGCAACTGGAGCAGGCGGTCGATTTTCTGCTGAGGGTCCGCAACGACCTGCATTACCTGAACGGCAAGAAATCCGATGTGCTGGAGATGGGCCTGCAAAAGGAATTGGCGGCGCATCTCGGCTACTTCGGAGGCAATGAGGGCGGCGACCCCGAATCCTTCATGCACGATTATTTCATGCACGCCACCACCATCCGGCATATCACCGAGGCCATTTTTCAGCGGTGCCTGGAAGTCAAACCAACCCTGGAAAACATTCTGACCCGGCTGAAGAAAAAAAAACTGGAAAAGGGTTTCATTATCAAGCGATCCAAACTCTCCGTGCAGGAGTTCGACGAGGATCTGTTTCGCAACGATCTGTCTTTGTTCCTTAAAGTTTTCCAGTTGTGCCAAGAGTACGGCCTGCAACCCGATTCGCAACTGAAGCGTCTGATCCGCCAGAACGTTGACCTGGTGGATGCCCATTACATCGCGAATCCCAAGGTCGGGGAATTTCTGATCAGCCTGCTCAGGCACCCGCAATCGGAAACCGTGCTGCGCCTCATGCACGAATCCGGGCTGCTGGCGCGGCTGGTTCCAGAGTTCGGCCGGTCCCAGTTCCGGATCCGGTACGACTTCTATCACCGGTACACGGCGGACGAGCATGCCCTGCGCATGGTCCACTTCCTGGAAGGCCTGCCGGATGTGACGGACCAAGGCCTGGCCACATTCCAGGAGCCCTACGCCGAATCCGGGGAGGACCGGGTGATCCTCAAACTGGCGTGCCTGCTGCACTCTCTGGAGCGGGAGGGAGAGGAATCTTCGGTTTCAAAAACCCGCAAGTTGCTGGACCGGGTGTTCGAGCATTTCGCATTGACGCCGGAACAGCAATCCCTGCTGGTGTTTTTGATCGACAAACGGCATACGCTGAATCACGCCGCGTTCTTTGAGGACATCCACGATCCGGCCACGATCCGTAAACTGGGGCAGATCCCCGAAACGCCGCAGAAGCTCGGCCTCCTGTTGCTGATGAGTTATGCCGACCTCAACGCCGTGGCGCCGGGCACCTGGACCTCCTGGAAAAAACGTTTGCTGACCGAGGCCTATCAACGCACCCGCGACTATCTGGTGCGGCCGGAGTCGCTGGAGCAGAAACCCCAGACCACCCGTCAGGCGGTCTATGCCAAGCTGGCCGGCCAGCTTGCCAAAAACCTGATCGACCGGCACCTGGAGGTCATGCCGGACGATTATCTGCACACCGCCGACTCCAATGACATCGTCGACCACATCCGCCTGGTGGAACAAAAAGGCGCCGGAGACTTCGCGGTGCAATTCATCGATCACCCTTCGGAAGATTTTTTTGAATTGACCCTGTGCGGCCAGAGCAATATTGGCCTGTTCAAAAACCTGGTGGGCACGCTGACGGCGCGGGCGCTGAATATTCTGTCGGCGCAGATTTTTTCGCGGAAGGATGGACTCGCCATCATCATCGTACAGGTGAGCAGCCAGGAAGCCATCACCCTGTTCGGCAATGTCGAGAAGGTATGGAAGGAAATCGAAAGCAACCTCAAGGGCCTGCTGGACCAGACCAAGACCCTGGGCACCCTGCTCAAGGAACGCACCCGGCTGATGAACGAAACCCGCAAGACCGCGGCTATTGAACCGCGCATCGAAATCGAAAACTATTCCGAAAACCCGTTCACCCTGATCCGTATCGAAGCGCGGGATCATCCCGGCATGCTGTACAAAATCGTCCACGCGTTTCGGAGGTTCGGCATCCGGCCCCACCGGGCCAAAATCGACACCCGCGGCGGACGCGGCATCGACGTGTTTTCAGTCTCGCTGGACGGACGCAAACTGACCTTCCCCCCGCTGATTCAGCGGGTCAAGGAAACCCTCATTGCCACCCTCCTCGTCGAAAAACTGGAGGATTTGGAATAAAGAGGGAATTGACACTTTACCCGCAAAATGTTATTACTTATGTAATAACATGGAGAAGGCGATGCTGGATTTGAAGGTCAGAAAAATCGGCAATTCCCTGGGGGTGACTCTACCCAAAGAAGTGCTCAAACGCTTGCATTTAAAGGAGGGGGACAAGGTCTTTCTGGTCGAGGCCCCGGATGGCAGTTACCGGATCACCCCTTACGATCCTGAATTTGAAAAGCAGATGCGGCTGGCGGAAGAGGGTATGAGCGGTTACCGCAACACCCTGCGCGCGCTGGCTGAATGAAGGAACCCGTCTGGGTCTTGCGCGAGGTGGTGTTGACCCTGCACGATGCCCTGCTGGCCGAATATGGAGGGCCTCCCGGCATCCGCGATGAGGCTCTGCTCGATTCCGCACTCTCCCGCCCCCAGCACATATTTCATTACGAAGACCCCGACCTGTTCACCCTTGCGACCGCCTATATTTATGGAATCCTCAAAAACCATCCGTTTGTCGACGGCAACAAGCGCACCGCTTTCATGACCGGTTTCGTGTTCCTGGCCCGCAACGGTAAAGCGCTCCATGCCCCGGAAGCCGAAACCACCCAAGCCATCCTCGACCTCACCGCCGGCACAATGACCGAAGGCGAATTCTCCCTCTGGTTGAAGCAGAATTGCGAATCCTAAAAGAATCCTCCTCCTCGTCGAAAAACTGGAGGATTTGGAGTAACCGGCGAGCCGCCGGTGGCAATTTTCCCCTTGGCCTCCGCCCTTAAAATGGGTAACCGTCCCAAAAAACAGAGATTTTTGTGGATTTGGAAGGGA
>CAYPKH010000149.1:0-5338 GCA_964411245.1 uncultured Nitrospina sp. | reverse complement strand
GCGGATGTAGTCGGAGCGCAGTTCGATGCCGTTGACCTTGGCCACCACCCGGGGGATGTTCATGTCCGCGGTGAGATCCTCGCCGCCCGCAGGAAGCTGCGCCCAGCCGGCAGCGCTGAAGGTCAAACATAAAAGAAAAACGATTCCGAAAATCCAGCTTGAGGGTTTAATCATGCGCGTGACTCCAATAGATAAGAATGGGAACAGCGGCCCTTGCGGCCGGTGAATCGTTACAGTTTCCATAGATATTCGATCAATGCCTCGATCTCTTCGTCGGTGAGCACGACTCCTTTGCCAATGATCGTCGCCATAAAGCTTTCCCGCGGTTTGGGTTGGCTTCCACGGTAGCGAAAGTAACGGGCGTTGATGTCCCGGACACCCGCATCATCGTTCGCCCAGACGGCGGCGGGATCCTTCAGCCATTGGCGGAGCCAGTCCTTGCCGTGCCGGTGCCGCACGCCCTGCAAACCGGGGCACACGGGTGAGAACACCGTCCCGGGGTTGTTGATGTTGTGGCACAGGGCGCAGGCCTTTTCCTTGAACAGCCCCAAACCCGGATCGGCCAACAAGGGCGCCGGAACCCACCCGGCCGCAAACAAAAGCAGGAAACATATCACTCTTTGAGGAAATTTCATAGCGTAAATTCGAGGTGCACCGGCCCTGCTTACTACCTCTATACTTTGCTGTGAGGTTGAGTCCCCAAAGGCTACCACCGTTGCCAGCCGGTTGCAACCGGGCGAAGTTGACTCCTCCCACCGCCCTGTGTGACAATTCCCAAAACCTGTTGCCGGTCTCCCCGATGCCTTTTGTCCGTCCGTGGTCTTCCAAATTCATTCCTTACGCCTGTTTGTTCCTTTCCGGATGGACCAGTCTGACCTATGAGCTGATCTGGATCAAGCAGATGAGGCTGGTGTTCGGCGGTACTCTGTACGCCATCAGCGCGGTGTTGTGCGCCTTCATGACCGGATTGGCGCTGGGCGCGTGGGGCATTTCCAAATACCTGCAGAGGCCCGGGCGCCAGAACCTCAACCTCGTCCGCCTGTACGGCAAGCTGGAGGCGGCCATCGGCCTCTACGCGCTGGCTTTTCCCTTTTTACTGCAGGGGCTGACGGCGGTGTATCCGTACTTGGTCGACCCGGTGTCGGGATCGGATTTCACCCGGCACGGCACCGAGTTTATCCTGAGTGCACTGCTCATGCTCCCCGCCACCTTCATGATGGGGGCGACTCTGCCCGTGATCGGAAGCTGGTCGATCGGCACTCGAAGCGCGAACATTTTTTCCAACCTGTCGTTTCTGTACGCACTCAACACCTTCGGCGCGGTGGCCGGCGTTCTGTACACCCAGTTTTTCGCAACCCTGTTTCTGGGCATCCAGGGCACCAACCTGAGCGCGGTGGTTCTGAACGGCCTGGTGTTTTTCCTCTGCTGGTTCTGGCAACCCGGAAAAGAGGTTGAGGAACCGGTCTCCAAGCGCAAGAAGGAAACCACCATGATTGAGGAAGCGGTCCCATCACGGGGACTCGGCCTGCTGCTATTGATCGTGTTCGGGTATTCCGGGCTGGTGGCCCTGGCGAGTGAAATTCTGTGGACGCGCATACTGGTGTTTCCCCTCGGCAGTTCGCTGTATTCCTTCGCCATCATTCTCGCCACATTTCTGTTTGGCATTGCGCTGGGAAGCCTGATCGCTGAAAAACTGCTGGGCCGGTCGCGCTGGGTGGCCAAGTTCCTGACGGTGGAGCTGGCCATCGGCCTGTTCTGCCTGCTGATGTTTCCGGTGTTCGATACTCTTACCGAATGGACCTTGAAAGCCGATCAGCTGTTTTACTCGTTGGAGAATACTCCCGGACGCACGTTGCTGGTCCGCTCGCTGGCCGCGTTCGTTTTCATGATTCTGCCGACGGTGGGATTCGGCCTCATCTATCCTCTGGCCAATCATATCCATTTCAACCTGTTCGGCAGCGTAACCGGAACGCTCGGTAACAGTTACGCCGTCAATACCATCGGCGGCATTCTGGGAACGGCACTCACGCCGTTTCTGCTGGTGCCGTTGTGGGGCATCCAGAAAACGCTGTTTATTTTGTATTCGGTGTTGATCGCATTGAGCCTCGCGGCCTGGGCCTGGCATCGCGGCAACCGGCTCAAGCCGTGGGCGGTCTCCCTGACTCTGTGTGCGGGTATTATAACCGGCAGTTACGCCGCGTTCACCCCCTCGACGGCGGCGCGGCAACTGGGCAAGCACAACCTGGCCCGGGTGGAAATCAATACCTCACCGGAGCACCTGAAACTGCTCGACTACAAGGAAGGAAATTTTTCCACCCTGAGCGTGGTGGAGGACAAGCGGTCGGGGGCGCGGACCCTGTACGTCGACGGGTTCAGCACCGCCACCGTATCCCGATCGGTGGGCGGCAGTGCGTATATGCAGGCCATGGGATTCGTGCCGATGATGCTGCACCCCGACCCGAAGCGGGCGCTGGTGATGTGCCTGGGCACCGGCAACACGCTGGGTACGGTGGCGCGCTTTCCGGGAGTGGCGGTGGACGGGGTGGAGATCGACCGCAACGTGCTTGCGCTGGCGCACTGGTTTGCCCCCTGGAACCATGACGCGGTTCACCGGGACAACGTGGATGTGACGGTGCAGGATGCGCGCGGGTTCATCCGCTGGACGGACCGGACGTATGACGTGATCACGCTGGAACCGATGTCGCCGGTGCAAGCAGGAGTCAACAATCTTTACTCCAAAGAATTTTACGAGCAGTCGCGGCGGCGGTTGAACCCGGGTGGATTGATGATGCAGTGGCTGCCCCTGCACCTGGTGGGGTCCGCCGACGCGTGGTCCATCGTGAAAACGTTTCAATCGGTATTTCCACACACGAGCGTCTGGAACAGTTATCTGACACGCATTGTGCTTCTGGTGGGATCGAATGAACCGCATGTCCTCGATAAATCCCGCTTCGAACAACAAATGAAAAACGGCGAGGTGCGGCGCATGGCGGAGGAAATCGGGATTTATCATTTTCTGGATTTCATGGATTTTTATCTGGCCGACGGGGAGTCGCTGGTGCCGCTGATGGACCGCGCTCCGGTCATCACCGACGACCGGCCTCTGCTGGAGCATTCCCCGGCCACGCTGGTGCCGCCGTTGAAACGCGATACCGACGAAACGTTTTTAAATCTGCTGCAATTCCGGATGGGACGGTTTCCCCCGGTGCGGGGGATTTCACAGGATGAGGTTTATTTTTTCCAGAGGAATTATGAAATGCGGACGGCCCAACGCATTTCGATTTTTTCGCAGAGATACCAGGGACCGGGAGCGGAGGCTTTTGCCGGGAAGCAGTACCGGGCGGGACTCGAGCAGGTGCAAATCTTCCTCGATACCCACCGGGGCCCCTTCATCCGCTTGTCGGATTCAGGCTGGCAGTGAACCGGGCCGCTCTGCAATCCGATGCGGAAGGTTACTTTTTACGGAAAGAGGGCTTTTGGTATCTTTCATCCACGCTGTTTTTGCCTTTGACCGCATCGGTAAAAATATTGAGAACCATTTTCCCGGCGAACAGAAAAACCGTGATGAGAATGAGGTAAAAAATACCGTTGACCACCATCGCCACGCCACTGCCGTTTTCCATACCCCACATCTTATTGACGGCATCGGTGACACCGGTGATCCAACCCCAGATACCGCTGAAAAACCCGCCGGCACTGTCGACCGCGCCAACCAATTTGCCCTGGGCCTCCAGGGACTCGCCGGCGGTTTCACTGGCGGTGTCCCGTTGGGCGGAATCGCCGGCCCAGACCGGGGCGGGATTAAAAACAACATTAGCCGTTAGTGTAAATATTAAAACCAACAAAAAACCCACTCCAGTTACCGTGCTTTTACTCCAGTTCTTAACCAAAATGACCTCCTCAAAAAAAATTGATCGGTGGGTGGTTACGCCAGGATCATATCCTGGACCTTGCCCAACCCCTCAGCTTTCTTCAATAATTCCTGCCCCTTGGGGCTGATTCCGTTGCCATACACATCCATATATTTCAGGTCGGAGAGCGTCAACGTTTCCGACAAGGCCCGGGCCCCTTCATCACCCAGCCGGTTTTGCGCCAGATCCAGCGTGGCCAGGCTGGACAGGTAGATCGACTGGGCGAGAGCCTTGGCCCCTTCCGGCCCTACACTGTTTTTCCAAAGGTTCAAATACTTCAAATTGGAGAAGTTGGAAGATTCTGCGATCATGCGCGTCCCTTCATCTCCAAGCTCGTTGCGCTCCAGATGCAGTTCCACCAGCCCTTTGATGACCGGCGACTCCGCCAGGGCCCGGAAGCCCTCCGGAGTGATTTCGTTCCGCTCCAGATTCAACACCTCAAGCCCCCGGAGCGACTCCTGCCGGGCAAGGTATTTCAAACCCTTATCGGCGATATATTTCAGCCTGAGGTCCAGCGAACGGCCATCTTCAGACAACAGTTGCGGGACCAGCTCTTCGACCGGCAGGTCGTTAAAGGGTTTTTTCATCACAGACTCGTTTTCTCCAAACACTTCATAATGAGTGTTTTTTAGTGTAACACGAAATCTTAAAACCTGAACAGCCTTGATTTATAGTACATTTAATTTCAATAAGTTATGGCAGAGTTGCAAGCAGGCGGCCGGGTCACCGTTGATTTTGCCGGCTTGCCGGCCGGTTGGCAAGCCCTGCCCTGCCACCGGCGCTATGAACCCCGTCTCAGCCCGGGGTTGATGTGGCGCCCGGAAAACAACATAATGTCAACGGGCCGATGAACCAGCCGGTCAACCGCTATGGCAGAAAACCCACAATTCAACTACGAGCCGGAAACCCTTTCGGAGATATCCTCCCTCACCATCCGGGCCATCCAGCTGGTGGAGGGCCTGCTGTCCGGCCACCACCGCAGTCCCCATAAAGGTTCCAGCGTCGAATTTGCCGAATACAAGGACTATTCGCCGGGCGACGACATCCGCCATATCGACTGGAAAGTGGTGGGCAAGACAGACAAATACCACGTCAAGCAGTTCGAGCAGTCGACCAATCTGAAATGCACGATTCTGCTCGACGCCAGCGGGTCCATGGCCTACCGTTCGCCGGACCCCAAATCCCCCGGCATGGACAAAAGGGATTATGCCCGCACGCTGGTGGCGGCGATGGCATACCTGTTATTGAAGCAATTCGATGCGGTGGGCCTGACCCGGTTCAACGACGAGGTGGTGGCCCACCTTCCGCCGCGCTCCAAGCCCTCGCATTTTCAGAATATCCTGCACGACCTGCAGGCCATGGAGTTCAAGGGCGTCACCCGGATCGACAAAGTAGTGGGAGATTTGATTGAACGCCTGCCGGGACGG
>CAYPKH010000148.1:0-5361 GCA_964411245.1 uncultured Nitrospina sp. | reverse complement strand
TTACGTCGATACCGAGTTCGGCACTGGCGCGTTAAAGGTCACCCCGGCGCACGACCCCAACGACTTCGAAATCGGGCGCCGGCACCAACTGCCGTCGGTCAACGTCATGGATCCCGACGCACGGATGAACGAGGAGGCCGGACCGTACAAGGGTCAGGATCGGTTCGAGGCGCGGAAAGCCATCGTCGAGGATTTGAAAGCGCAAGACCTGTTGGTCAAAATCGAAGATCATATGCATAAGGTCGGCCATTGCTACCGGTGCAAGACGGTGGTCGAACCGTTTCTGTCCAAACAGTGGTTCGTAAAGACCCAACCGCTGGCGAAACCGGCCATCGAAGCGGTGCGTAGTGGAACCATCAAAATCGTTCCCAAATTCTGGGAGAACACCTATTTCGAATGGATGGAAAATATCCGCGACTGGTGCATCTCCCGGCAAATCTGGTGGGGCCACCAGATTCCGGCGTGGACCTGCGGGACGTGCAACGAGTTCACTGTCGCACGGGAAACGCCCTCGGCCTGCACCCACTGCGGCGGCACGGAGCTGGTGCAGGAAACCGATGTGCTGGACACCTGGTTCAGCTCCGCCCTGTGGCCGTTTTCCACCCTCGGCTGGCCGGATCAAACCGAGTCCTTGAAAAAATTCTATCCGACGTCTGTGTTGTGTACCGGGTTCGATATCCTGTTCTTCTGGGTGGCGCGCATGATCATGATGGGCCTCAAGTTCATGGGCGACATTCCGTTTCATCACGTTTATATTCATGCCCTGATCCGCGACGCCGAAGGCCAGAAGATGAGCAAAACCAAGGGCAACGTCATCGATCCGCTGGTAATGATGGACCAGTACGGCACCGACGCGCTCCGGTTCACGCTGGCGGCGTTTGCCGCGCAGGGACGCGACATCAAGCTGGCGGAGGACCGCATCGACGGCTACCGCAATTTCTGCAACAAGCTGTGGAACGCGTCACGCTTCGCCTTCATGAATCTCGATGATTACACCGGCACCTGCGCCTTGGAGGCCAGCAATCACCAAAGCCTGGCCGACCGCTGGATTCTGAGCCGCCTCAACCGCACGGCGGCAGGCGTGCATCAGGCGCTGGAAGCGTTCCGGTTCAACGACGCCGCGACGGCGCTCTATAAATTCATCTGGAACGAGTTTTGTGACTGGTACATCGAGTTGTCGAAATCACGCCTGAATTCAAAAAATACCGATGAAAAATATGCCACGCAGAATGTCCTGGTTCATGTACTGGAAGCGACTCTGAAATTATTGCATCCGTTCATGCCGTTCATCACCGAGGAAATCTGGCAGAAACTTCCGACGGAGGGAACCAGCATCATGACCGCCCCGTTTCCTGCATTCGATCCCAAGAAGGAAGATTCCGAAGCCGAAACACATTTACAGTGGGTGATGGAAATCATCAATGCCACCCGAAATATCCGTGGGGAAATGAACCTGAAACCCAGCCTTAAAATTCCCCTTCGGGTCAAAACCGCCGACCCGGAAAAAGAGCTAATCACCAATAATTCAGCACATTACGTGAAGGAGCTGGCGCGGCTGGTGGACCTGGAAGTCGGCCCCGCGGTGGTCAAACCGAAGGTTTCCGCCTCTTCGATTCTGAGCGGGGCGGAAGTGATCGTGCCGCTGGAAGGGTTGATGGATTTCGGAGAGGAAAAAAAGCGGGTCGAAAAAGAGTTGAAAAAAATCGAAAAAGAGATCATATTTTTAAATAAGAAGCTTTCCAACCCAAATTTCGTTGATAGAGCGCCTGCGGACGTCATCGAAAAGGACAGGCAGAAACACCAGGACCTGTCGGAAAAGAAAACCAAACTTCAAGTTCATTTGAACACCATTGAGCAGGCCCTGGCCTGACCCCTCTCATTGAAGTAGGTTGAACACTTTCCCAAGATCACTGGGTTTAAATTTTAATACATGGAAGCAATCGCAGAACTCATAACCCGAGACTCCATCCCGGCGGAGGACACGTGGAATTTGGACGGCCTGTACGCTTCGGGTGAAACTTGGCAGGCCGATTTCCAATCCCTGGAATCACAGTTGCCGCAGTACGCGTCGTTTCAGGGAACGCTGGGCGAGTCCGCCGGGAAACTCAAGGCCTGTCTGGATTTCGACATGGCGTTTTCCCGGACGTTGGAGAAGGTGTACACCTTCGCCCACCTGCGCAACGATGAGGATAAAACCAACAGCCATCACCAAGGCAATTATGAAACGGTCACCCGCCTGCTGACTCAAAACCAGCAGGCGCGGAGCTTCATCAATGCCGAGATCATGGCCATCCCCGAAGAAACCATGCAGGGGTTTCTCGATCATCCGGAGCTGGAGCTGTATAAACTGTACCTCGAACGGCAATTGCGGTACCGCAAACACACCCTGTCGAAAAAAGAAGAAGCCCTGCTGGCGGCTTCGTCGGAAATGGCGCGCGCTCCGCAAAACGCGTTCGGCATGCTGGACAACGCCGACCTCAAGCTGGGCACGGTGAAGGACGAACAAGGAAAAGAGATCGCCATCACCCAGGGCAACCTGCAAAGCCTCCTGCAGAAGTACGACCGGCGGGTGCGACGGGAAACCTTCGAAACCTTCTACCAGGCTTACGAAAATCACAAGTTCACCTACTCGACTTTGCTGTCCGCCAGCATCAAGAAAGACATGTTTTACGCGCAGGCCAGAAGCTATCCTTCCGTTCGCGAAATGAATCTGTTCACCGAAAACATTCCGGCGGAGGTGTACGACAACCTCATTGAAACCGTGCATGGCCATCTTGACCCGCTCTATCAATATTTCGACATTCGGCAACGGATTCTGGAGCTGGACGAATTGCACGTGTACGACACCAGCGTCCCCCTGGTCAAGGACCTGGAATGGAACATGCCCTACGACGAAGCGGTGGCCAAAATCTGCGACGCGCTGAAACCGCTGGGAAGCGATTACGTCGGCGTCGCGAAAGAGGGATTGCTCGATACGCGCTGGGTGGACCGTTACGAAAACAAGGGAAAGCGGAGCGGCGCGTACTCTTCCGGCTGTTACGATTCCAATCCGTTCATCCTGATGAACTATCTGGACGACAACATCAACAGCGTTTACACCCTCGCGCACGAAGCGGGCCATTCGATGCACTCGTACTTCTCGATCAAGAATCAGCCCTACATTTACGCGGACTACACCATTTTCGTCGCCGAGGTCGCTTCCACCTTCAACGAGGCGCTGTTGACGCGCTATTTTCTGAGCCAGGACATCAGCCGCGACATGCGCATTTACCTGATCTGCCGTGAAATCGACAACATCCGCGGCACGCTGATCCGGCAGACCATGTTCGCCGAATTCGAACATCAAATTTACCAAGCCGCCGAATCGGGGCAACCGATGACGGTGGATGCATTCCAGGACATCTACCGGAAACTGCTGGAAACCTATTTCGGCGACGGCGTCGTGCTGGACCCCTGCCTGTCGCTCGAGTGTTTCCGCATCCCCCACTTTTATTTCGGGTTTTACGTGTACAAGTACGCCACCGGCATTTCCGCCGCCTATGCCCTGGCCGACAAAGTGCTCAACGGCGGCGATAAGGAATTGAACAATTACCTCAACTTTCTGAAGTCGGGAGGATCGCAATTTCCCATCGACCTGTTGAAAGGCGCGGGAGTGGACATGAGTTCGCCCAAGCCGATCGAAACGGCATTGGGTAAATTCCGGGAACTGGTCAACGAATTGCAGGTTTTGACCGCTTAACTTATCATGAACCATTATTAATTATTAGAGGAAACTATTTTGAGAAATTCAGATCAATCCAACTCTTCGTCACGCCGGGGGCAAAAGAGCCGCAGACCCAACGGTAAAAACGTCCGGCGCGGCGGTAGCGGCCAGAGAACCTCCGCCGCCAACGGCCACCGCAACGGACAACAATGGTCCGGCAAGGGACAGCCCAATGCCTCATCACGGGGCAGAACCCGAGACGAGGTTTCCAAGGCTTGGGCTTCCGACACCACCACCTTAAGCTCTCATATGCCAACGGTTACAAGAAACGAATGGGATCCTAGAGCGAAGAAGAACCAAAACAAAAACGGTGACGGCTCGAACACGCGCTCGCGCGGAAAGCACAGGCCATCCAACAACAAAAACCGGTCGGGGCAATTCGACCGGAATCAGACGCGAAACAAACCGCATTCCCGTTCCAATAACGCCTCTTCCGGCAAGCCCCCGTCCCCATCCTATCGAGACCCGGCCCCGCGCCCAGGCGTCAAACAGGTCGGCAACATCGATCCGTTTGAATTGTTCTGTGCCTACCATCTGGGCATCACCAAGGATAAGGGATACCGCACGGCCAATATCAACGAAGTGGCCAACCGCTTCCGCTCGGAACCGGGAATGATCAAACAAGCGCTTAAGGCATACGACATGGACCCCGAATCCCTGCTGGACCGGGATTTCGACATGGCACTGGGGCAGTTGGATATTCAGGTCGCGCCGGAAGGCGTCGACCGGTTGGAATTGGCTCGCGGTATTTATCAGGAATTTCAGAACGCGCCGCGAATCAAACGCAACTGGAAGAAAATTCTCGAGGAGGACCGGAAAGAAAATCAGAAAATTTTCAGAGACTAATCCTGCTTTAAAATTCCCCCGCCCCATTGTATCTGCGGTTGCTCTTCTTCAACCGCTTCATTTCCGTTTTCATCGCGTTGAAATTTCAAAGCGATCTCCATGATCTTATCCTGCAGATCCATCGCCTTGCCGTTGGAACAATTCACATCGTTCAACAGAATGGAAAACGCGAACCGCTCGCCGTCGTTCGACTGATAATATCCCGACAGCGCGCTGACGTGGTTCAGGGTGCCGGTTTTCACGCGTATCTTCTGCGCCTCCTTCTGGTGGTGCATGCGGTCGACCACACTGCCGTCGAGGCCCATCACACCCAGCGCGGAAATAAACTCGGGGAAAATGCTGAAGTCGTCATGCGCGTCCTCCAGCAGGACGATCACCTGGTCGGGCGTGATCCGGTTGGCCTTGGACAGGCCGGAGCCGTCGACCATGTGGTACTGTTCGGGGTTGAAGCCGAGCTCCTGCATATAGTCCTGCAGTAACCGAATGCCGTTTTCGGTGGTGCCCGGCTCGCCGTAAAACTGGGCGGCCAGGGTTTTCAAAATCTGCTCGGCGATAAAGTTGTTGCTGAACTTGTTGAGGCCGCGCAGGATTTCTCCCAGCGGAGGCGACTCGTGATCCACCAGCAAGGTGGCGCCCTGGGGCACCACACCCCGCTGTACCTCGCCCGTCACCCGCACCCCGGCCTGCTGGAGAAACCGCTTGAAGGTGACCGCCGTGTACCATTGCGGGTCGGTAACGTTCAGATAAAATTT
>CAYPKH010000147.1:0-5364 GCA_964411245.1 uncultured Nitrospina sp. | reverse complement strand
ACCGCTTTTACGAAAAATGTCTGACTGAAAATTATCTGGAGCTGATACAGAGCGTTTTGGAAAAAGTGTCCAACCAAAGACTCGAGGTCCGTTTCAAAGTCAACCCTGAAAACGCGGGTTCAGAGGCCTCTGCGAACATTCAGGAGTCAACGAAAACCCGAGACCTGCCGCCGCCCACGCCGCTGTTCAACCATGGGGTCTTAAATCCAATCTATGTTTTCGATAAGTTTGTCGTGGGCTCCAACAACCAGTTTGCCCATGCCGCCTGCCAAGCCGTGGCGGGCAACCCGGCGCACAATTACAACCCTTTGTTTTTATACGGGGCGGTCGGGCTGGGCAAAACCCACCTGCTCCACGCCATCGGCAACGCCATTGTTAAAGACAATCCGGAGGCCCGGGTGCGGTATCTTTCCGCGGAAAGTTTTACGGTGGATTTGATCGAATCCATCAAGAAGGACCGCATGCAGAGTTTTCGCGAACGCTACCGGCCGCTGGATGTTCTTCTGGTGGATGACATTCAATTTATCGCTGGGAAGGAGCGCACCCAGGAGGAATTCTTTTACACGTTTAATTCCCTGTACGAGTATCACAAGCAGATCGTCATCTCCAGCGACCGCTACCCCAAGGATATGCAGAACATTGAAGAGCGGCTCCGGTCGCGGTTCCAGAGCGGGTTGATTGCCGACCTCATGCCGCCGGATTTAGAAACCAAAATAGCCATCTTGTATCAGAAGGCCGAAATCCACCAGAAAAACCTCCCCCAGGATGTCGCCCTGTTCCTAGCCAACAACATCAAATCCAATATCCGGGAACTGGAAGGCCTGTTATTGCGGGTCATTGCCTACGCCTCGTTCACCCGCAGGGAGATCAACCTCGAGCTGGCGCAGGAGGTGCTCAAAGATTTCACCATCGACAAAAACCGTCATTTCACCATCCCCAACATTCAAAAAACCGTGGCCCAATATCACCAGCTCAAGGTCGCAGATTTGAAGTCCAAAAAGCGTTCCCGGGACATCTCCGTGCCGCGTCAGATTGCCATGTATATCTGCCGCGAATACACCCAGGCATCGCTCCCCGAAATCGGCCGCCAATTCGGCGGCAAAGACCACACTACCGTCATTTTCTCCTACCGGAAGGTGGCCGGTTTAATCAAGGAAAATAAGGCACTAGAGAACCGGATTCAGGAGATTATAAAACTGATTGAAAATGGATAAGCTGTCAAAAACCTGTACAAAAACTATGATAAAAACATCTGAATTAAGGTATAATAAACTGCGTTAAAAACAATCCCCACCCGTCCACGGTGAAAGCCATAAAACAGGCAGATTGCTCGGTCAGATTTATCCATAAAATTCATAAGTTAGGTTGCTTCCCCACATTTACACAGTCCCTACTACTTCAACAAGATTTTAACTCTTAATCTTTAGTTTTCTGGATTAGATGGAAAGCGCTCAAATAAAAGTTTACGACTCCTCCAAAATCAAGATTCTGGAAGGTCTGGAAGCGGTCCGGAAGCGTCCCGCCATGTACATTGGCAGCACCAATCAGGACGGACTGCATCACCTGATTTACGAGCTGGTTGACAACAGCGTGGACGAAGCGATCGCCGGATTCTGTACCGAGGTCGGGGTCGTTCTGCATATTGACAGCAGTGTGACGGTTTCCGACAACGGCCGGGGGATTCCGGTGGACATCCACAAGGACAAGAAAATTTCCGCCGCCGAGGTGGTGTTGACCGTCCTCCATGCGGGCGGGAAATTCGACAAAGACAGCTACAAGGTCTCGGCGGGTCTTCATGGCGTCGGAGTTTCGGTAGTCAACGCTTTGTCGGAGACCCTGGATCTGGAAATCAAACGCGACGGCCATGTGTACCGGCAGAAATACCGGCGGGGCAAACCCCTGGTCCCGCTGGAAGTGGTGGGTAAAACCAACACCACCGGCACGCGGATCGTGATCAAGCCTGACGGGGATATTTTTCCGGAGATCAATTTCAGCTTCGATGTTCTGTCCAACCGCCTGCGGGAGTTGTCCTTTCTCAACAAGGGCCTCAAAATCCACATCCACGACGAGCGCGACGGGCGGAGCCACGATTTTCTGTACGAAGGCGGCATTGTGTCCTTCGTGGAGCACATCAACAAAAAGAAAAAGGTCATCCATCCCAGCCCGATTTATATCACCGGGGAAAGAAGGGACTTTGCCCTGGAGTTGTCGATGCAATACAACGACAGCTACACCGAGGAAATTTTCACCTTTGTCAACAACGTGAACACCAAAGACGGTGGCACCCATCTCAGCGGTTACCGCTCGGCGTTGACCCGCACCATCAACAGCTATGCCGTGCAAAACGGCTATTTGAAAAACCTAGGGAGTTCCCTTTCTGGCGACGACGTGCGCGAGGGATTGGTGGCGGTGTTGAGCATCCAGATTGCCGAACCGCAATTCGAAGGCCAGACCAAAGGCCGGCTCGGCAACAGCGAGGTCAAAGGCATGGTCGAGCAGATCGTCAACGAAAAACTGGGCCGGGTTTTGGAGGAAGAGCCGGCCATCGCCAAGGGCATCGTCGCTAAAGCCATCAGCGCCGCACAGGCTCGGGAAGCGGCTAAAAAGGCCAAGGACCTGGTGCGCCGCAAGAGTGCGCTGGAAATCAGCTCCCTGCCCGGCAAGCTGGCCGATTGTTCGGAAAAAGATCCCGCCCTTTCCGAATTGTTTATCGTCGAGGGCGACTCCGCCGGCGGCTCCGCCAAACAGGGCCGCAACCGGAAGAACCAGGCCATCCTGCCACTCAAGGGGAAAATCCTGAACGTCGAAAAGGCACGGTACGACAAAATGATCGGCAGTGACGAAATCCGTGCGCTGATCACCGCCTTGGGTACCGGCATCGGGAAAACCGATTTCAATATCGAGAAAATCCGCTATCACAAAATTATCCTCATGACCGATGCCGACGTCGACGGCGCCCATATCCGCACCCTGCTATTGACCTTCTTCTTTCGGCAGATGCCGAAGGTGATTGAGCGGGGCTATCTCTACATTGCCCAGCCGCCGTTGTTCAAAGTGAAAAAGGGCAAATCGGAACGCTATGTGAAGGATGAAAAGGGGCTCTCCCAAGTTCTTGTGGAACAGGGCACCGACAAGCAGGAGGTCTTGATCGAGAACAAGGGTCCGGCGATATCCGGCAAAAAGCTGGTGGACTTCGTCAACCACTTGATCCGTTTCCGGGACTATTGCAACACCGTGGCGAAAAATAACATCCCGACGGAATTGTTGAACGCCTTGGTCAATCTGGAGCTCGGGCAGGACAGTTTCAAAACTCTGGACCGGGCGCTGGCCCTGATCTCCCGCCTGATGAACCATCTCATCGCCGAGAGCGAGAAGGAAAAATTTGGCATCCGGGATAACCTGAAAAACATCCCGCTGGTCTTGAAAAACGGACAGGTGCTGAGCGTCGAAGATGCAAAGGCGTTTAAAGCGTTCGGCATGGACATGAAGCCCTGGGAAGAAAACGTCTATGTGGCCGAAACCGATCACGGTCAGGATAAAATCGAAATCGACCCGCTCATCAAGGATGTCACGCTGGTCATCGATTATGATCCCGAAAAAGAACTGTACGAATTCACCCTGGCAGGGCATCGGCAGGGCCGTGACTTTAAGGTCAAAATCAACTCCGAGTTCATCCGATCGCCGCTGATTCAGCATCTGTTCGAGTTGTACCAGCCGCTGGCCGCCCTGGACAAACCGCCGTTCACCCTGGTTCATAAAAACGAGTCGCTCCAGATCGATTCCAAGGAAGCCCTGCTGGCCGCGATCATGGAAGCGGGCAAATCCGGCCTGGCGATCCAGCGGTACAAAGGGCTGGGCGAGATGAACCCGAACCAACTGTGGGA
Source organism: uncultured Nitrospina sp. (assembly GCA_964411245.1). Classification (GTDB taxonomy): domain Bacteria; phylum Nitrospinota; class Nitrospinia; order Nitrospinales; family Nitrospinaceae; genus SZUA-226. The sequence goes on along the minus strand of CAYPKH010000147.1, from coordinate 1,480 downwards.
AACCACGATGGATCCCGAAACCCGCGTTCTCCTGCAAGTCCGCGCGGACGACTTTGTCGAATTGGAAGATTTGTTTTCCACTCTGATGGGGGATGCCGTGGAGCCCCGGCGCGACTTCATCCAGAAGAACGCCCTGGACGCGAAAAACCTGGACATTTAATTTCTTCCGTCCCACCCGACACCAATCACTATGAGCGAAACCATCGAGCTGATCAATATCGAAGACGAGATGCGGAGTTCGTATCTCGATTACGCGATGAGCGTCATCATCGGGCGCGCCCTGCCCGATGTTCGTGACGGCCTGAAGCCGGTGCATCGCCGGATTTTGTACGCCATGCACGGGCAGAACAACACCTTCAACCGGCCGCGTAAAAAATCCGCCGCCATCGTCGGCGAAGTGCTGGGTAAATTTCACCCGCACGGCGATACCGCCGTGTACGATGCCTTGGTGCGCATGGCGCAGGATTTCTCCCTGCGGTATCCCCTGATCGACGGCCAGGGCAATTTCGGTTCGGTCGACGGCGATTCCGCCGCGGCCATGCGATACACCGAAATCCGCATGCAGGCCATCACCCAGGAGCTGCTCGAAGATCTGGAGAAGAATACCGTCTCGTTTGTGCCCAACTACGACGAATCGCTCGAAGAGCCGACGGTGTTGCCTGCGACCTTTCCGCAACTGCTGGTCAACGGCTCCTCCGGGATTGCCGTCGGCATGGCGACCAACATCCCCCCGCACAACCTGCGGGAAATCATCGACGCCGTCATCCATTTGATCGACCACCCCGACTGCGTGATCGACGATCTCATCAAATTCATTCCCGGTCCGGACTTTCCAACGCGCGGCCTGGTCTACGGCACCACCGGCCTGCGCGCGGCTTATCATCGCGGCCGCGGCCAGATCAAGGTTCGCGCCCGGGTGGAGATCGAAACCCACCCGAAAAGCGACCGGGAATTCATCATCGTGCGGGAGTTGCCATTCCAGGTCAACAAAGCGCGGCTGGTGGAAAAAATCGCGCAACTGGTGCGCGATAAAAGACTGGAAGGCATCAGTGACCTGCGGGACGAATCCGACCGCGACGGCATTCGCGTGGTGATGGAGCTCAAGCGAGGCGCCAACTCGCAGGTGATCCTCAACACCCTCTACAAAACCACCCAGATGCAAGAGACCTTCGGCATCATCATGCTGGCCCTGGTGGGGCGCCAGCCAAAAATCCTCAACTTGAAAGAGATTTTGCATCAGTTCGTGCTGTTCCGGCGGGAAGTCGTCACGCGGCGCACGGAATTCGATCTGCAAAAGGCGCGGGAGACAGAACACCTGCTGGAAGGACTCACCATCGCCCTCGACCATCTGGACGAGGTGGTGCAGCTGATCCGCAACGCGAATGACCCGGCGGAAGCACGCGATGGTTTGATGAACCAGTTCGAGTTGTCCGAGGTGCAGGCGAAAGCCATCCTCGACATGCGCCTGCAACGGCTGACC
>CAYPKH010000146.1:0-5386 GCA_964411245.1 uncultured Nitrospina sp. | reverse complement strand
CGTCCAACTCGCGGCCGCAATCCAGTTGTTTCTCCTGTACCCCGGCCTTCTTCAGGTGGATATACAGTTTGGCCGTCTTGTGCACGCCATATAATATGGAACCTTCCATCCCGTTGCCGACCACGGTGATTTCCCAGCCGCCCAACCCGGCCACCGCCAGCATGGCTTCTTCGTAACCGGGATGAAAGTAATTGGTGGCGAGGAAATTGGTTTTGGCGATAAGCGGCATCAGCATTTTCTCCATCGTCGCCAGCATGGGACGCTTCACGATTTCCTTGCGGAGGTTTTTCAGCGCGTCCAGTTTCGGATGGGTCTGTTGTATGCCCAGGAAACCGAAACCGAATTGTTCGATCAGGGTTTTTCTCTGCTCAAAGGTCTGGTTCGCTGAAACCCCGTAATGGTTGATCAGCAGATCCTCGAAGGTGATGCCGAACTTGGGCGGCAGGGGCAGGGCGGAATGTCCGTAAGCCGGCAGTCCCATCTCCGCCAGCAGGGGAATCATGTAAAACGTGAACACCGGCGTCCGCTCGAATCCGTCGAACGCTTCGGCAATCTGCACCAGCTTTTCGAGTTTCACTTCCTGCTTGACGGTGGTTTTATCGAGGGCCTGCCAGTAGCCGGTATTCTCCTCCACGGTTTCCAGCTTCATGCGGGCGGCGATCAGAAAAACCGCGGCGCGCTCGGTCGACACCTCGCCGTTTAAAACCATGGCCAGCGCGTCCTCCGCCTCGGCGCGGGTGAGGTCCTTGCTCATCCGGGGCCCGGTGGCGATCTTCCCGAGATAAGACTTCATCCGCTGGTTGGCGTCGGGTTTTGGGGGGTTTTCGTTCATAAAAGCCGCCGGCTCTGGTCCGCAGGGGAGTTTTGGAGTATGATAAACCCTTTCAATTAATGCTTTCGATTATATGATGGAAACAGCCATTCAGGAACAATTAAGCGAGGTTCCCGGCGCCCTTCGCCCGGTCAGCGTGCTGCTGGTGTATCCCAGCACCAGCGATGTGGCGTTGGCCAACCTCGGCTTCCAGCGGGTATACAGCCTGCTGAACGCCATCGACGGGGTGACCTGCGACCGCTTCAGCCTGCCGCCGGGATGGGACCCGGCCACGCCAAAGCTGAAATCGGATCAAATGCGCTCGCACGATCTGGGCCGCCCGCCGCTGGACTTCGACCTCATCGCGTTTTCCATTTCCTTCGAGCCGGATTATCTGAACACGGTTTTGATCCTCGACTATTTCGGCATCCCGCTGGACCGCAAACAGCGCGGACCGCAGTACCCGCTGGTCACCGCCGGGGGATCGGCCTTGTTCATCAACCCGGAACCGCTGGCGGATATACTCGACCTGTGCTTCATCGGCGAGGGCGAGGGCATGGCCGAACGGTTTTTTCATCACCTCACCCATTCAAAATGGAGCGACCCGCGCGAACTGTTAAAGGACCTGGCCGGGCAGCCCGGAATTTACGTGCCCCAGTTTTATGAACCGGTGTATGAAAATGAACGGCAGACGCATCTCAGGCCCGAAGCGTTTGCACCGGAGCGCGTGGTGCGCCAATGGGTACCGGAAGGATCGCCCGAGTTGTGCACCCATTCCGAACTGCACGAGGAGGCGACGGCGTTCAAGGACATGGCGTTGATGGAGGTGACGCGCGGGTGCATCTGGGCCTGCCGCTTCTGCACCGCCGGGTTCATCTACCGTCCGCCGCGCGAACCGGATTTGAACCAGACCTATGATTCGCTGGCGCGTGTCCTCAAAGAGCAGGGGAAAGAGGCGTCGACCATCGGCCTGGTGGGTCCGTCGGTCACCGATCACCCGCAGCTTCTGGGACTGGCGCAGCGGCTGGTGGCCGAGGGCAAGAAACTGTCGTTCTCCTCCCTGCGCATGGAAACGCTGAGCGAGGAGCTGGTGGAGTTGATCATCAAAAGCGGACAGAAAACCGTAACCGTGGCGGTCGACGCGCCGTCGGAGCGCATGCGCGACGTGATCAATAAATCGGCGAGCGACGATTTCGTCATCGACAAATGCCGCTTCCTGACCGAGAAAGGCGTCCTGCATCTCAAAATTTATTCGATCATCGGCCTTCCGACAGAAACGGATGACGACATCGACCAGTTCATCCGTCTTGTTGAGAATATCCAGAAGGTGTATGTGACGGCCTGCCGCAAGCGCGGCAGTATCGGGTCGGTGACCATCAGCCTGAGTCCGCTGATCCCGAAGCCGGGCACGCCGTTTCAGTGGCACCCGATGGAGAGCGTGGCGGTTCTGAAAAAACGATTTATGAAAGTGCGCAAGGCGCTGAGCCGCCTGCCGAACATCGAGCTCGGTTTCGGGTCGCCCAACGAAGCCTATCTGCAGTCCTATCTGTCGCGTGGTGACCGTCGGGCGTTGCCGTTCTTCCAGGAATATCTCGTCAACGGCCACGACGAAAAGGCCGCCCTGCAAAAGGCGGAGCCGCATCCCGATCATTTTGTGTACCGTCAATTCGAAAAAGACGATCACCTGCCGTGGGACATCATCGACCACGGTTACTTCCCGAAATTTCTCTGGCAGGATTACCAGCGCGCCCTGCGCCACAAGCACACGCCCGTGTGTGACACCGCCACCTGCAAAATCTGCGGCATCTGCTGACGCCTGGGGACCCTCCATAGCCGTGTCCGTTGACCTCGACAAAATGGAAAAACTGCCTAACGGGTGGCGGTTTTTTGACGTGAACGAGTGGTGGTACTTTCCCAGCCGCTGGGCGGTGCGCCTGTTGTATCCGTTACCCGTCTCCGCCAATCAGTTGACGATTTTCGCGCTGTTGCTGGGTGTGACGGCCGCGGCGTTTTATTGTTCCAATGTGGAGCATGCGCTGGTGTGGGGCGCGTTGTTTCTGTACGGCAAACTGTTTCTCGATAACGTCGACGGCAACCTGGCACGTCTGCGGGGAGAGGAGTCGCGCTTCGGCCGCTTCCTCGATTCGTTTTCCGATTTTACCGTGGCCGTGGGGGTGTATGGCGCCATCGCTTTTCGCCTGGCACAGGGTTCGCCGGATCCCGGTTATATCTGGACGCTGGCCTTGCTGGCGCTGGTGAGCAGTCTTCTGCAGTGCAGTTACTGGGTGTTTTATTATGTGCGTTATACCGGCTGGCTGGGAGTGTACGGGAGGAATCGCCCGGAAGAGACGATCACCGAAGCAGACCGTCAGGCGGTGGCTTCCGGCGAAGTCTCCGGCGCGGTTTATTTTCTGCAGGGGTTTCACAACGCCGCTTACGGCTGGCAAGACGCACTGATCGCTGCACTGGACCGCATCAGCCGCAGGATGGCGGGTTACCGGGAGAGCGATGCGCACCGCGAACGCTGGGTCGCGGACAAAACGTTTCTGGGGTGGATGGGTCCTTTGTGCGTGTGCACCAACACCATGGCATTGATCGTATTTTCCCTGCTCGATCAACTGGAATTTTTTCTATACCTGGTTTTGGTATTGGGTAACAGTTATCTCATCGCTTTGCAAGTGTGGAAAATTCTCAACTTTAAAAAGCTGTCAACCATTTAACAAGTTAAAAGTAAGATCGGGTTCAATTCGCCGACCTAAATGTGATTTTAATATTTCAACCCTCAATCCTGGAGAAACTGAATGCGAAAAGTGGCAGTAGTGCAATGGGATGCGCTCAAGGACCGGCAACCGGCCTATGCGCTGGTTGCGAATGTCGATCTGGTCATCGTTCGTTATGACGAGCAGTTTTCGGTGTTCTATGGGCGATGCCTGCATCGGGGGGCGCTGTTAAGCGACGGGTTTGTGTCCGGCAACAATCTCATTTGCGGCGTCCATAAATGGGATTTCCGGTGCGACACCGGTGTCAGCGAATATAACAATGAAGAGGCGCTTCCCAAATTTTCGTCGTGGCTGGAGAACGGCAGTCTTGTGGTGGATGAAGAGGAAATTACCGAGTGGGAAAAGGAGCATCCGCAACCGTACGACCGTAAGGCGTACCTCGGTCTTTATGCCGATCCCGAAGGCACCGACGCGGAACCGCATACCGGCTTCATTCAGGAGCTGGCTAAAAACGGGTTATCGAAGCTGGGGCAGCACGGCCGGGTGGCGGCGATGGGGGTTCCGCGCGACGAGCTGCCGTTGTGGGATGACATCCAGTTCGTGACGGCCCAGCTTTCCACGATGCCGTTGCTGGACGAAGACCCGGTAGGCACGGAAGTGGTCATTGGTCCCAACGCCAACAAACCGCTCACCTTGAAAATCCCCCTGCTGGTGTCGGACATGAGTTTCGGCGCCTTGTCGGAAGAAGCCAAGGTGGCGCTGGCGACGGGCGCGGAACAGGCGGAAACCGGTATCTGCAGTGGCGAAGGCGGGATGCTCTCCGAAGAGCAGGCGGCCAACAGCCGGTATTTTTATGAACTGGCGTCCGCCCGGTTCGGATTTGCCATGGACAAGGTCCAGCGGTGCCAGGCGTTTCATTTCAAAGGCGGGCAGGGCGCGAAGACCGGAACCGGGGGCCACCTGCCGGGTGACAAAGTGAAAGGCAAGATTGCCCAGGTGCGCGGTCTTAAGGAAGGCCAGGCGGCGGTGTCCCCTCCCCGGTTTCCCGACTGGAAGGATTTGAAACCGATCAAGGAGTTTGCGGCCGAGGTGCGGGAGAAAACCGGCGGCATTCCCATCGGCTACAAGCTGTCGGCCCAGCATATCGAAGCCGACATCGACGCGGCGCTGGAGGTGGGGGTCGATTACATCATTCTGGACGGAAGGGGCGGCGGTACCGGTGCCGCGCCGCTGTTGTTCCGCGACAACATATCCGTGCCCACGATTCCGGCCTTGGCGCGGGCGCGGCATCACCTGGACCGGCTGGAACGCGGCGACGTCACGTTGATGATCACCGGCGGCCTGCGGATTCCCGCCGACTTCGCGAAAGCGCTGGCACTGGGCGCCGATGCCATCGCCCTTTCCAACGCGGCGATCCAGGCGATCGGGTGTATCGGCATGCGGGCGTGCCATACCAACAACTGTCCGGTGGGCATCGCCACGCAAAAGGAACATCTGCGTCAACGGTTGGATGTGGCGGAATCTGCGAAGCGGCTGAATAATTTTTTTAACGCGTCAGTGGAGTTGATGAAAGTGATGGCACGGGCCTGCGGTCATACCCAACTCAACCAATTCAATGCGGGAGACCTCACCACCTGGAAAAAAGACATGGCCGACCTCACCGGCATCGACTACGGCGGCCTGGCGGGACGGATTTAATCAACCCTACTCCGGTTAATTACGGCGGGAGTCGAGACCCTTTTTGGCGAAGAGGGCGGACTGCCGGATGATGCGTTGTTTGAAATCGATTAGATCGTGGACCTGCTGGCAGCGTTTCATCACGTCCAACTCTTCCAGAAAGCTTTGGCGGTCCTGA
>CAYPKH010000145.1:0-5404 GCA_964411245.1 uncultured Nitrospina sp. | reverse complement strand
AATTGAAACAGATGGTGCGGGAAACCCTGGACGTTTCCGGCATCAGCAAGAACCATCACCCCGGCGAGAGGCACGAAGGCGGCGACGGAGTGACGGTGGTGGAGCTATGATGCACCACCGGCAAATTCTTATTTCGAACAACACTACTGTGAGGACCGTATCATGAAACGACTCTTAACCTTCAGCTTCATCGGCCTGCTGTTTTTGTGGGCCGGCACTTTGTATGCAGGCGGGAAGGCACAGGTCTCGCTCCACGGAAAACCGTTGACCCTGGTGGGCACCGCGCTGCAGAAGGGTCAACCCCTGCCGGCGTTGTCGCTCCCCGACAGCGGACTGAGCATGACCGACCTGCAATCGTTCAAAGGCAAAGTAACGATCATCAGCATCGTGCCGTCCATCGACACCAAAGTCTGCGAGAAGCAAACGCATATCTTGAGCGAAGAAAACGGCGGGCTGGACAAAACGGTGCGGCTGGTCACCATCAGCCGGGACCTGCCGTTCGCGCAAAAGCGGTTCGCCGAGGCAGCGAAAATCAACAACATCCTGTTTCTGTCGGATTACCGCGACGGCGGGTTCGGCACGGCCACCGGACTGATGATTCAGGAAAACCGCCTGCTGGCACGCGCGATGGTTGTATTGGACAAGGAAGGGGTGATCCGCCATCTGGAGATCGTGCCGGACCTGGGGCAGTTGCCGGACATGAAAAAAGCGTTTCAATTGGCGGGAACTTTATAAGAAAAAGAGGGGGCGGCTACAGAAAATATTATTCGTAAACTTCCGCTTCTTCCGGGTCTTTCTGGGGCTGGAGGTCTTCGGGTTTTATCACGGGACGGGCGATGCACAGCGTTCCGACAAAGGTTTTTTCCTGCCCGCGCGTCTGCACTTGGTCGTCGCTTTCTTCCCACAGGCCGCAGGCGTCCATGATAAATTCCATGGCGGGTATTTCGCTGGAGATCACGGAGTTGGGGCTGGTCCGCAATTGAACCGGCAGGTGATAGGTCGCCCGGTGGCCGACCCGCTTGGTCATGATCCGGGGAACCACGGCATCCGCGTTGTCCATGTATAACAGGTCACCGACGAACTGCCCCACCATTTCTCCGTCCTCGTATCCCAGCAGGCGCAAGGCCGGGTTGGCGAACACCACGATGCCGTTCCCGTCCAGTTGAAAAATCAGATCATTGGTGGATTCGACGATAGATTTGTAGCGGCGTTCGGTCTTGCCGAGTTCGGTGACAGTTTTGTAGGTGGTCTCCTCGACTCCTCCCATCAAAGAGGGAAAGCTTATCAGCAACGCCACCAAAACGATGCCCACATCTATGGCGGTGTTGAACCAGACCAAGGCGCTTTCCGAAAGGGATTGAACGGAAGGCCGGATCCAACCGGCCAACCCGAACTCCCAGACCAGGGAAAACACCAGCACCCAAATAAGGGTTACCCGGAAATGAATCCAAATCTTCTTTTTAGACTGTTCAGGGCTCATGGACGAAAAAAGGGGGCAACCCCCCAAAAAAAGGTATCGGGCACTCGACCTTTTTCACTTAATAGATGGTCATTAGTTTACCATTTGTCGGGGCGGTTTGCCAGTACTTCTTTAAAAAGAGTTAAGGCGTTTTAGCGGAAAAGTTTAATGGAAGACCTTGACCAGGTTGTCGAAGTGGGAGGCGGATTTTTTGATTTTGCTTTCGTTACCCAGGGCGCACACGGTGCCCTTATCGCGGATGGTTTCAAACAGCCCGGCATATTCCCGGACATCATCCAGGCGCGTCGATAACAATTCCTCCAGGCGCCGCTGTTTGAATTCCTGGGTCAGGCCGGTGAGGTGTTCGATTTTGGCGAGGGATCCCTTGCGGTCCGGGGTCAAGGGGGGATCGAGCTTGCCAGCGCAACCGATGACGATCTTCTCGAACTCCTCCTCGGGAATGTCCAGCTGGTGCAGAAATTCCGGGATGTGGTCGTACACCTGCAGGGTTTCCACCAGATTGGGATCGCGGTAAGACACCAGCGCGAGGTCTCCCGTATACAGGTCGAAACTCAACGAACTGCCATAAGCCCCGCCCTTCACGCGTACGCTGTCCCAGAGATAAACCGTGCGCAGCAGGGCCTTGAGGACGTCGAACCGGCCGGAAAACTGGAAGCCGTGGTCGTACAGATTGATCGCCTTGCCGACGTATTGCACGGTGCTCGCCGTCACGAACGCTTCGTTCAAGTCCACCGGCCCGAACTCCAGCTCGGCGGCCGGATGGGACACGCCGGGCAACACATCGGCGATTCCGCGCAGGCGTTTTTCAAACTTTTTGTACTCCTTGTCCGTGCAGGTGATGTTGGTCAGCAGGTTGTCGCGGGTGAACACAAAATCCGCCACTTCCCGGAAACAGTCCGCCACTTCTTTGGGATCGTTTTCCACCCGCACCAGCAGCTCCTCCAGAAAACGGAAATAGGTGACTCCCTCCAGCAGTTCGTCATAGCGGCCGAGACGGGAGTGATAGGACTGCAGGCGCGACATGACGTAATGGTTGCCGTTGGGAACGATGGAGGCCTCCATATTGGCCTTGGCGCTTCGGATGATCTCCACCAGCCGTTTGTGGTTGTCGAAGTTACGCTCGCCGAACAACTCCTCGAGCAGGTCGAACAGATCGTCCACCTGTTCCATCAGCGCGGTGCCGTTGAAATTGAGGTACGAGATGATCCGGTGCCGGTCCCCTACCGGAACGGTGGAAAAATCGGACGAAGAAATGCCGCCGGTGCGGATGCCGATCTGCTGGCCCATTTCCACATAGTCGCGCTTGTGGGTGCCCATCCCCAACACCAGCCGACCCAGCAGAGGCAAGTATTGGATCTTGTCCTGCGGCACGGTCTCCAGATTGAAACACATCTGGGTGTAGGCGATCTTGTTGGTGAACAGATCGTGAAACAGGGTTTTCGGCGCCGAGCCGTTTTTGATTTCGCAGGGATAATGCGGCGCGGTTTTACCGACGTCGTCCAGCGCCAGCCGCGGCAGGGTGGCCAGGGCTTCCGGCGAGTCCGGCTGCATTTGCCGTGCCTGAAGCGTTTGCGTGGTTTTCACCAGATGATGAATTTCCGGCTCGGCCAGCGACGCTTTCATCTGACGCAACTGTTTACGGACCTTGGCTTCCTGCTTCTCCGCCAGTCCCGGCTTCGGAACGAGCACCACCACGCTACGGTGTTTGTTGTTCAATAAATATTTGCGGATCAATTTTTCGAAATGCCCGGATTTTTTTTTGATCTTCTTCATCAACCGGTCGTATTTGAGATGGCTCAGGGGGTTGCCGTCGTAAAGCCAGGAACCCAGCGCCTGGATGTTGTACACGATGCCTTTCGGGAACCCGCCAAAATTCGCCTCGCGCAGTTTGAAGTCAACCGTATTGACCGAGGCCAGAACCTGGTTTTCATCGATACCGTTTTCGGCCAGATCCTCCAGTGTGTTGAAAATCAGATCGACGATCTTCTGCGCGTCTTCCTTTTCTGCGCCCTTCATGCCGACGGCGAACAGGGTCTCGACCCGGTTGTCGTCGAACCCGCCGCCGATGACCTCGGACCCGAGGTTGGATTCCAACAGCGCCTTGCGCAACGGCGAGCCGGAGGTGCCCAGCAGAATGTGGCTCAGGATATCCATGTACAGGCAGTGTTCGTAATCGGTCGACTTGTCGAGTTTTAGACCCACCACCACGAAGGTTTTTTTCTCCAGCGATTCGTCTTTGGAAACCGGGTACGGCGCTTCCTTCCATTTAGGTTTGCTGAACCGGCGCTGAATATCGACCCCGGAATCCACTTCCATGTGGTCGAATCCGCTCAGGTATTCTTCATGCAAAAATTTCAGATAGTCCTCCGTGTTGCCGTCACCATGCAAAAAAATGCGGCTGTTGGAGGGATGATAGTAGCGCCGGTGAAAATCCTTGAACTCCTCATAGGTGAGCTCGGGGATGACCGCCGGGTCGCCCCCGGATTCGTAACCGTACGTGGTTTTCGGAAACAGCGAGTGCGCCAAGTAGCGGTCGAGCACGCTTTCGGGACTGGAGAACACCCCTTTCATTTCGTTGAACACCACCCCCTTGTAGGACACCGGGCCGTCCGGGTCTTCCAGCTCGTAATGCCAGCCCTCCTGCATGAACGTTTCCTCGGTGATGCGCGGATGAAACACGGCGTCGAGGTACACGTTCATGAGGTTGTAAAAATCCTTCTGGTTGCGGCTGGCCACCGGATACATGGTTTTGTCGGGAAAAGTCATTGCGTTGAGAAAGGTCTGCAGACTGCCCTTCATGAGTTCCACGAACGGTTCCTTGACGGGATACTTCCGCGACCCGCACAGCACGCTGTGTTCCAGGATATGCGCCACGCCGCGGTCGTTGGCGGGCGGGGTGCGGAAGGTCACGCTGAACACCTTGTTGTCGTCGTCGTTTTCCATCACCAACAGCTCGGCGCCGGTTTTCTCGTGCTCGAACAGGAGCGCGAGGGAGTTGATCTCCTTGATCTTTTCCCGATGCACGCACTTGAAACCGTGATAGGTCTGTTGAGTTTCAAAACTCATGGAAGTTCCTTTCCGGATATTGAAACCCGCGGCGCGGCCCGCCGCAGGATGCGGGTTGAAGTGAAGCGGGTCAAGAATACCACAGGGCGGGGGCAAACCCCTATCCCGTAATCTCGAGGCCCACCGGGCAGTGGTCGGAGCCCATCACCACCGGCATAATGTACGAATTTTTAACGCGTTTCAGGAGGCCCTCGGTGACGAAGAAATAGTCCAACCGCCACCCGATGTTGCGTTCGCGGGCCCGGGCGCGATAGGTCCACCAGGAGTACTGGTCCGGCTCCTGGTTGAATTCGCGGAAAGTGTCGATGTACCCGTGGGCGACGAACTTGTTCATCCACTCCCGCTCGATGGGGAGGAACCCGGAGTTCTTTTCATTCTGCTTGGGGTTTTTGAGATCGATGGCCTTGTGCGCGGTATTCAGGTCGCCGCAGATGACCAGCTCCCGGCCCTCGGCGCGCAACGCTTCGCAGTGGTCGAGAAATGTGTCGTAATATTCCAGCTTGTACTGCAGGCGTTCCTCGCCGCTGGTGCCGTTGGGAAAATAAATATTGAGCAGGTCGAATTTGGGAAACTCGTGGCGCAGGTAGCGGCCTTCGACGTCGAACCGCTCGATGCCCATGTCCCGGTGCACGGCCTTGGGTTTCTTTTTGGTGAAGGTGGCGACGCCGCTGTAGCCCTTGCGCTGGGCGGGGTTCCATTCGGAATGATAACCGGGCAACTCCGCCACATGGGGTTCCACCTGGTCCGGCCGTGCCTTGATTTCCTGCAGGCACAGCACATCGGGTGACGCCCGGTCCACCCACTCTAAAAGCCCTTTTTTGACCACGGCGCGAATGCCGTTGACGTTCCAGCTGACGA
>CAYPKH010000144.1:0-5414 GCA_964411245.1 uncultured Nitrospina sp. | reverse complement strand
CCGAATTGACGTTACGCACCCTCCAGCCGATCGCGTTCGATCTGTTCAACACCATCGCCGAAACCGGACGGTTCGTGCTGGTGGACGAATACGACGTCTGCGGTGGCGGAATTATTACCGGGTTCACGCCCTTATCGGAAATCGACCGGTTCCGGGACGAAGCGCGTTACCGCGATTCGCATTGGATCAAGGGCACCGTCACCCCGGACATGCGGGCCTACCGCAACGGCCACCTTGCCGCCATGATTCTCATCACCGGCAAAGCGGGCGTCGGTAAAGCCGCCCTGGCCGGCCACTTGGAAGAAAAATTGTTCCACCAGAATTTTCAGAGCTACCTGCTCGACGGTCACAACATCCAGGTGGGCCTCGGCGCGGATATGAATCAGGAAAAATACTTCTCCGACGGGGAAGCCTTGCGGCGCTTCGGCGAAGTCGCCAAACTGTTCGTCGATGCCGGCCACGTGGTCATCTCCACCTCCAACGTGTTCAACCAGGAAGACCATTCCAATATCAGCCTGCTGGTCGAACCGGCACCGATTGTGGAAGTTCAGGTCACCAACGACAAGTTTCCGAAAGGCAAACCGGAGATCGTTTTGACCGTCGGCGAGGCGGCGGAACATGAATCGGCGGTCCAGAGAATCTTCGATTACCTCAAAGAGGAAAAAATCCTGACCGGCCATAACTACTCGATTTAAAAGACACTTTTATGGTTGGTAAAAGGGAATTGACTTTTTGCCTCGGCCGTGACACAGTGCCTCCTCATTTCGGCCCGCGGGCCGGTTTCAGGGAAATTCCAAGAGACGCTTATGCCAAAGGTCACCGTTCATAATTCAGACACCGGCGAAGTCAAAGAGTTCAAAGTCGGTTACGGCGCCAACCTGCGCAAGGGCGCGGTGTTCAACGATGTCGTGCTGTACAAAGGCATGGCCGTCCATTTGAACTGCCGCGGCATGGGCATGTGCGGCACCTGCCTGATCGAAGTCGAACCCATGGAAAACGTCAACGGCCACTCCCTGATCGAAAAACTCCACCGCATCGGACCCAACCAGAAACTGGGATGCCGCGCCAAGATCTACGGCGACATCACCATCAAAGTCGCCATTAAGGATCTTTAAATCCCCCTGGTTTCTTGCAACATCCAGTACCCTTTTCCATCCTGTTTAAAACAAAGATTCTTCGTCGACGTTGCCTCCCAAGAAAGACACCCTGCGTCTTTTTGTCATTCTGAGCAGTAGCGAAGAATCTGTGTTTTTGGGGGTTCCCTTTCTCCGGGAGTTTTAAAACATCTGCAGGAGGATCAACAGCGGCAGGAGGACCAGGCCGACGATGCCCACCAAGGCGTGGACCAGCACATCCCATTTAATACTCAGGGGAACGAGTGTGATAAAGTAGAGGCCGATCAGATATTCCCAGATCGTGTTTTCGGAATGGACGCCGTTCATCACCAGGAATAACGCCAGGCAAATCAGGATCGTGATATATAGAACCAGATGCACCCGGACGAGGTGGGGCGCCTTTTTGAAGAACGCCATGTACAGCCCCAGGAAAACGTTGGCCATGTTGAATAGAATCGCCGCCACCACCCAGATTATAGAGGGTGAATCGCTGATCTGGGGAAACACATCGGCAAACATAAGCACCGTTTGGGGATTCAGGGTGAAGTTCAATTCGAGGGAAAAATTCTAACATGGATTTGGATTTGAAAAACCGCAAAGTCCTCATCACCGGTGCCGCCGAGGGCATCGGCCGGGCGCTGGCGCTGGCGTTCGGAAAAGCCGGAGCGCAGGTGGCTGGTTGCGCCCGCACCGAAGCCCGCCTGCATGCGTTGCAGGAGGAAATCGACGGTCAGGGCCATCTCTTTCAAACGGTGGACGTCACCTGCCCCGGACAACTGAAGGATTTTCACGACCGCGTGCTTGACCAACTGGGCGGGCTGGACGTGCTGGTCAACAACGTCGGGTCCATCGGCAAGCAGGCCACCTTCCACGAGCTGACCGATCAGGACTGGCGGGAATCCTTCGAGGTCAATCTCCTGCCCGCGGTCCGGTTGTGCCGGATGTTCATCCCCACTCTGAAACATTCCGCCGCGCCGCGCATCATCAACATTTCATCCATCGCCGGTTCCCGGCCGGGAGAAGTCTTTCCTCATTACAGCGCCATGAAGGCGGGGTTGTCGAACCTCACCGTATCGCTCGCGCAAACCCTGGCGCCGGATCATATCCTGGTCAACTCGGTGTCTCCGGGTCCGGTGTGGACCCGGTCGTGGGAAAACGAGGCGCAGGAAGCGGTGGAGCGGACCGGCCAACCACTTCACGAAGTGGAAGAGAACATCAAAAACCAGACGGCGGAGACGGTCCCTTTGAAACGCATGGGCATGCCGGAGGACGTGACGGGGCTGGTGCTGTTCCTGGCGTCGGATCACGCTTCATGGATCACCGCCACCAACTTCACCGTCGATGGTGGAGTCACCCAAAATCCGTTTTAAGAATTTTTGATGGAATAAGAGGATAAAAACCCAGATGCTTCACTGCGTTCAGCATGACAAACGATGTCGAATTGTCATTCTGAGGAGCATAGCGGCGAAGAATCTGGGTTTTGAATTACTCGCAGAATGTCTCCGCTAAATGCGCTGGGTCAGGCCTTCGTGGATTTCTTCGAAGATTTTTCTTAGATCGTACTTACACTCCCAATCGGGATAATCTTTTTTGAACTTGTTGACGTCGCTGATCCACCAAATGTGATCGCCGATGCGGTTCTGTTCCGCGTACGTCCAGTCCAGTTTGTTCCCGGTGATTTCTTCAGACAGTTGAATGGCCTCCAGCATCGAACAGTTGCTGTGCCGCCCGCCGCCCAGATTGTAGACTTTGGCGACGCCGGGGTTCTTGTAAAAATGATACAGCGCATTCACCAGGTCGTAGCTGTGGATGTTGTCCCGCACCTGCTTGCCCTTGTAGCCGAACACGGTGTACGGTTTTTTCTGCAGGGTGCAGATCATGATGTAGGACAAAAACCCGTGCAGTTCGGTCCCGGAATGCCCGGACCCGGTCAGGCATCCGCCTCGGAAGCAGGCGGTTTTCATATCGAAATAGCGTCCGTATTCCTGCACCAGAAGATCGCCCGCCGCCTTGGACACGCCGAACAGGGAGTGGGTGGTGTGGTCGAGGCTCATCGACTCGTCGATCCCGTATCGATAAAAGGGATGGCTCTCCTCGATTTCCCAGCGCGTTTCCAATTCCACCAACGGCAATGAATTCGGAATATCGCCGTACACCTTGTTGGTGGAAATATAGATGAACACCGCCTCGGGACAATGCCGCCGCGTCATCTCAAGCAGAACCAGTGTGCCGTTGGCGTTGACGGTAAAATCGGTGAACGGATCGCTCGCCGCCCAGTCGTGCGATGGTTGCGCGGCAGAATGGACGATTAGTTTGATCCCTTGACTGTATTCCTTGAATATGCGCTCCATTTCTTCTTCCGAGCGGATGTCGCAGTCGTAATGTTTGTAGTCCGGGTAATCCTGTTCCAGCCGTTCGCGGTTCCAGCGGGTCGACGCCTCTTCGCCGAAAAACTGGCTCCGCATATCGTTATCGATTCCCCTAACCACCAGGCCTTTATCCATCAGAAAACGGACGGCTTCCGATCCGATCAATCCACCCGATCCTGTTACCAGCGCAATATCCAATTTAATAATCCTTTCTAAAATCAATCAACGAGGGCGCCATTGTTCCAGAAAACGGACGATGCGCTCGGCGGCGCACCCGTCCCACAATTCCGGACGGCGTCCCTGTTTGCCGCCCGTTTCAATTATTCGTTCCGCTTCCCGGACGATGGTTTCCGGCGACGTTCCCACCAGCGTATTGGTGCCCACCTCCAAGGTGACCGGCCGCTCGGTATTTTCCCTGAGGGTCAGGCAGGGTACGCCCAAAACCGTGGTTTCTTCCTGAATGCCCCCCGAGTCGGTCAGCACCAGCTTCGCCTGGCTCATCATTTGAACCATATCGAGATACGGTAGCGGCTCCAGCAGGACCAGCGATTTTAGGGATTCCTCCAGACCGAACTCTTCGATGCGGCTACGCGTTCGGGGGTGCACGGTGAACACAATTTTCAAGTGCTTCGAAATGTGATGCACTGATTTTAGTATTCCCGAGAACACCTCCTTCTCATCCACGTTAGAGGGCCGGTGAAGAGTCACCACGGCATATCCACCCGGCCGTAACTGCAACCGCTTGAGGATAATGCTGGCGCGCCCGGCTTGCTCCCGGTACTTCAAAAGCGTGTCCACCATGACGTTACCCACGAACTGGATCTTTTCCTCAGGGACGCCCTCTTTCAACAAGTTTTCCCGGGCGCTCGGTTCGGTGATGAACAACACATCGGAAAGGCGGTCGGTCACCACCCGGTTGATTTCCTCCGGCATGTGCCAGTCGAACGAGCGCAGTCCGGCTTCCACATGAATCACCGGAATCCTGCGGTAGGATGCGGCGAGTGAGCAGGCCACCGTGGCATTCACGTCGCCCACTACCAGAACGGCGTCCGGCGATTCCTTCTCCAGCACCGGATCGAATTTCAGGACGGTTTCCGAAACCTGCCAGGCCTGTCCTCCCGAGCCCACATCCAATTCGATATCGGGGCGCGGAATTTCCAACTGATCGAAAAACACGTCATTCATGTTGGGATCGTAATGCTGTCCGGTGTGGACCAGAACCGGAGTGATTTTGGACGACGCCTTCATGTGCTCCATGATGGGAGCGATTTTCATGAAATTCGGCCGGGCGCCGACGACATTCAATATTTTCATAGGGCTAACAGTGCCGGGATTCGCTTTCAGGTTTTTCGACCCGCCAATGAAATCGCAGATTGCCAGATAAAGAGAATTGCCGTATCCTTAGGCCATCGCATTTCTGTATTTCCTTATCTTTTAAATATAACAGACTACCGGCTCCTGAAAAACATGAATCCTCAAATCTTTCGAGAGTACGACATCCGCGGCATTGTCGGACAGGACCTGACCCCGGAGACCGTGGAACTGATTGGCAAAGCCATCGGCACCTACATCCGCCGCGACGGTGGAAAAACCCTGACGGTGGGCTGGGACGTGCGCGACAGCTCGGTCCAATTCCGCGAAATCCTGACCCGTTCCCTTAACGCTACCGGATGCGACGTCATCGACATCGGCCGGGTGCCGACGCCGGTGTCCTATTTTTCACTGCACTACCTGAAACCCGATGGCGGGGTGATGATCACCGGCAGTCACAATCCGCCGGAGTTCAACGGATTCAAAATCAGCCACGGCGTACACAGTTTGTACGGCGAAAAAATTCAGATCCTGAGAGGGTTAATCGATAAAAAAGATTTCGAAACCGGCAACGGCACCGCCCGCGAAGCTGACATCCTGGACGCCTATATGGAAAAAG
>CAYPKH010000143.1:0-5441 GCA_964411245.1 uncultured Nitrospina sp. | reverse complement strand
CCAAATTTTTTCATCACAGAGTACGCAAAAGCCGCGGAGAAACCATTGACAGGATAACGGAATGTCAGGATGAACAGGATTCCAAAAAACTCCTCTCCCCTCAGGGGGAGAGGATTAAAGTGAGGGGTTAGTTGGGTCCAGCATCACGCTGGCTAAACTTTCTGGTAAATCTCGGCGCCCTTGTCTTTGAAGGTCTGGGACATTTCGGCCATGCCTTTATCGAGCGCCTGTTGTTCGTCGACACCCAGCTTGGCGGCATAGTCGCGCACGTCCTGGGTGATCTTCATGGAACAGAACTGCGGGCCGCACATGGAACAGAAATGCGCCACCTTGTGACCCTCCGCCGGTAACGTGGTGTCGTGATACTTGAGCGCGGTCTCCGGATCGAGCGACAGGTTGAACTGGTCCTCCCACCGAAACTCGAAGCGCGCCTTGCTGAGCGCATCGTCGCGCACCCGCGCGCCGGGGTGACCCTTGGCGAGGTCCGCCGCATGTGCGGATATCTTGTAGGTGATGACGCCCTGCTTGACGTCATCCCGGTCCGGCAGGCCCAGATGTTCCTTGGGCGTGACGTAACACAGCATGGCGCATCCGTACCAGCCGATCATGGCGGCGCCGATGCCGCTGGTGATATGATCGTAACCCGGAGCGATGTCGGTGGTCAGCGGTCCCAGAGTATAAAACGGCGCTTCGTCGCATTCCTGCAACTGCTTCTCCATGTTCTCCTTGATCATGTGCATCGGCACGTGGCCCGGACCTTCGATCATGGTCTGCACGTCGTGTTTCAGGGCGATCTTGGTAAGTTCCCCCAGCGTTTCCAGCTCGCCGAACTGCGCGGCGTCGTTGGCGTCGGCCTGCGATCCCGGCCGCAGACCGTCGCCCAGCGAGAAGCTGATGTCATAGGCTTTCATGATTTCGCAGGTTTCCTCGAAGTGCGTGTAGAGGAAATTCTCTTGATGATGCGCGAGGCACCACTTAGCCATGATGGCCCCGCCGCGCGAGACGATGCCGGTCATGCGCTTCGCCGTCAGCGGCACGTAACGCAGGAGCACGCCGGCGTGGATGGTGAAGTAATCGACGCCCTGCTCCGCCTGTTCGATCAGCGTGTCGCGGTAGATTTCCCAGGTCAGCTCTTCCGGTTTGCCGTTGACCTTCTCCAGCGCCTGATAAATCGGTACGGTGCCGATGGGCACGGCGGCGTTGCGGATGATCCATTCGCGCGTCTCGTGAATGTTTTTGCCAGTGGACAGGTCCATGACCGTATCCGATCCCCAGCGCGTCGCCCACACCATTTTTTCGACTTCCTCTTCGATGGACGAGGTGATCGCCGAGTTGCCGATGTTGGCGTTGATCTTGACCAGGAAGTTGCGGCCGATGATCATCGGTTCGGTTTCCGGGTGGTTGATGTTGGCGGGGATGATGGCGCGTCCGCGCGCCACTTCGTCGCGCACGAACTCCGGGGTGATCTCCTCCGGCAGGCTGGCGCCGAACGAGTTGCCCTTCAGCCGGTTTTCGCGCTCGGCGTTTTCCGACAGCTGGAGCCGCCGCTGGTTTTCGCGGATCGCGATGTATTCCATCTCCGGGGTGATGATGCCCTGCTTCGCATAATGCAACTGCGACACGTTGCATCCCGGTTTCGCGCGGTAGACGGGCCGGCCGGAGCGGTTGAAGCGTTCGATGTCCTTCATCTGCTCGGCCCTTTTGTAACCGTTGTCCTCCGGGCGTTCGGTGCGGCCGGTGTAGGCCTCGACGTCGCCCCGCGCCAGAATCCATTCCCGGCGGATCGGCGTCAGCCCTTTGTGTACGTCGATCTCCACTTCCGGGTCGGTGTACGGGCCGGAGGTGTCGTACACCAGGACCGGCTCGTTCTGTTCCTCGGCGGGCTCGCCAGCGGGCGGATTCTGCAGAAGAGTAGGGGCCAGTTTGATTTCGCGGAATGGCACCCGGATGTCCGGATGGATCTTTCCCTCGAGGTACACTTTGGTCGAGTTGGGGGAAATCGGATCGCGCGACAGTGCGATGGTATATTCAGATGACGACCCCGAGGGGCGTTTCGGTAGATTCATTGAATTTCTCCTGTTAAAGCATTTATATATTGCAAAGATTCGTGTTCGATATCGGGACTGTTCCAAATCCCCCGGATGAGGGCGACCCCGAAGGCGCCGTGGTTCCGGATGGGTGTGATGCGGGATAGATCGATTCCCCCCAGCGCCAGCACGGGGATGTCCAGGCCGGTGCAGACTTGTTTCAGTTTTTCGAGTCCCTGGGGAGCACCGTATTGCTGTTTGGAAGGCGTGTCATACACCGGGCTGAAGGTGACGAAATCCGCCCCCTGTTGTTGCGCGCGCATGGCGCCTGCCAGAGAGTGTGTCGATTTGCCGATCAATAAATCTGGATATTGCTTGCGGACTTTTCGGACCGCGGCGCTGGACTCGGTCAGATGCACGCCGTCGGCGCCGATATCGTGTGCCAGATCGGCGCGGTGGTTGATGAACAACAGCGCTTTATATTTTTGGGTCAGTTTCAGAACGGACCCGGCCAGTGTGCGCAATTCGTTTTCCGGCAGATTTTTTTCGCGCAGTTGGATGGCCCGCACCCCGCCCTTGAGCGCCGCATCTATTCCCGTTAGAAACTGATTCCCCGGCAGAAGCGTCCGGTCGGTGATCAGATACACCCGGAGTGCATCGAGACGTCCCCGGTTATGGGTAGTGGATGAATCGGCGGTCATTTTTAGTGCGGTATCAGTCATGGTGCGAAGCCTGCCCGTTGGCGGTTTAAATATCGATGAGGCCGTCGATGGGACTGCTGGCGGTTGCGTACAGTTTTTTTGGAATCCGTCCCGCTTCGAACGCCAGCCGTCCGCTTTGCACCGCCAGTTTCATGGCCTGGGCCATTTTCAGCGGATCTTTGGCACCGGCGATGGCGGTGTTCATCAGCAGGCCGTCGACGCCCAACTCCATGGCGCGGCTGGCGTCGGAGGCGGTGCCCACCCCGGCATCGATGATGACCGGGACATTGACCGCTTCCATGATTAGTATAATGTTGTACGGGTTGCGGATGCCGAGTCCGGAGCCAATGGGCGCGGCCAGCGGCATGACAGCGGCACAGCCGATGTCCTCCAGCTTTTTGCACAGCACCACGTCGTCGGTACAATACGGAAGCACGTGGAAGCCGTCTTTGACCAGCAGTTTTGAGGCTTCCAGCGTGGCTTCGTTATCCGGGAACAGGGTCTTCTCGTCGCCGATGACTTCCACCTTGATGAAATTGCCGAGTCCCGCCTCGCGCGCCAGTTGGGCGGTCATCACCGTTTCCTTGACGCTGTAGCACCCGGCGGTATTGGGCAGGAGCGTGAATTTTTCGGGATCGATATAGTTGAGAATCGATTCTTTGGTTTTATCGAGTTCGATTCTGCGGACGGCGACCGTCACCATTTTCGCGCCGGAGATTTCCAGTGCCTGGCGGTTCTGGTCGAACGACTCGTATTTTCCCGTGCCGACGATCAGCCGGGAAGTGAACACCTTGTCGGCGATTTTGAGTTGGTTTTCGGTATCGACTGCAGTTTCCATGTCCTGCCTCTACAAATGATGATTCGTCCCCGGACGAGACGATTGAATCAGCCGCCCCCGACGGCATGCACGATTTCCACCTTGTCCCCTTCCTGGAGCGGGGTCTGGTCGTAACTGGAACGGGGCACCACCTGAAAATTGAGCGCGACGGCGATATGGGAACCCGTGATCTCCAGCTCCTTGAGCATCTGGGCGATGGTCCCGCTGGACTGCAGTTCCTTCTTTTGGCCGTTGATGACGAGTTGCACAACCACCTGGGGGACTTAAATAAAAAAAGCCGTAATCCAGGAAAGGATTACAGCCGATTTATAATGAAGCATTATAAATTAACTTCCCTTCGCTGGTACTAACCAGATCAGGTTCAAAGGGTTGTCCAAAACGGACTCTCAGTTCGAAGTAACACCCCTAGTTCCCATTCAATTTGTTTGTTAGAGTACTTAAATAAAAAAACAAGTCAAGAGATATTGACCTTGAATTAAAATCAGTTATCCTAAATATATGAAAACATTCGACGCTAAATTCCTGCTCGCGGTGGCAGTGGCCGTGGCGCTGGCTTTTTCCGGGTGCGCCTCAGGCGGCAGCCAGTTCAAAGCTGAAAAGATTAGCCAGCCATCCACACCGGTGCCGGAAAAAGATAAAGGTTTGTTTTCAAGGGCATTAAAGGCCCAAAATACGGGTCAGTACGAGGCCGCCATCAAAATGTGGACCGACTTTCTGGCCCAAAATCCCAATTCTTACGCAGGCCACAACAACCTGGGGCTGGTGTACGAAAATCAGGATATGATCTCGCAGGCCCTGCAGGAATTTGAGAAGGCCTACCGTTTACAGCCGACCGATCCCAAAATCCGCCAGAATCTGGTCCGGGCCATGCGCTTCAAGGCCAATCTGTATCATGAAAACCGCGAATATTTCAAGACGTTGGAAATTTTGACCCGGCTGGAGCAGATTGTTCCCCCTGAAGAAAAGCAGGGGATCCTTTTCAAACAGGAGCAGGTGGAAGATCAGATCTTTTTGCAGGTCCTCAAGACGGATGACATGGCCGCCTACGAGGATTTTGTCCTACGTTTTCCTGACGGTTTGAACGCCGTGCGGGCCCGGGAATATATGGAAAAGCACGCCAATCAGATTTCGAAAGCGACTTCCCAAAAAAAAAAGAGGAAATACCGCCAGTCGGGAATGATTCAGAGCGTTGAATCGGGCAACCTGTCCGCCGGAACCTCCTCCCAGGCGCCACCCGAATACGGCACCCCTTCTTATTATGGCACCTCCCAGCCGTCGGCCACCTACACGCCGCCTTCTGCATCACCCGCGCAGGTCGCCGGGTCCCGGAAGAAAAAATTCGATATTTTCGGTCTGGATCCCTCCGCCACCGAAAGCATCAGCGAAGACACGATGACCGCTCAGCAGGGAGCCGTGGCTGAAAGCCGAATCGCCATCCCGTTTGAAGATTTTGAAAAACCCGAACGGATCAGCGGAGAAACGGCGAAGGACCCAAAACTTTCTTCCAGTGAAGACCCGACTGGCCGCAGCCAACCCGAAGTGCTGGCCGACGCGCCGGATAGCCGGCCGGATTTGGAATTCACCCAACCGGTTGCCGCCGAGTTGGAAACCCCGGATATCCAGATGGAACAAACCACGCAGGAAGCCGGACCGTTAGCATCCGCTGAGCCTGTGGAGCTTGTCCAGGAAACAAGCGTGGCGGCAACGGCTCCGGAAGAGGGGGCAGACAGTCCTGAGGCCGTCGTTCCGGTAGAAAACACCGAACCGGCCACGGCCATGGCGGAAGCCTCGAAAGCCGAACCGGAAACCCCTGCCGAACCCGTAGAAGCTGTAGCCCAGGCCCCGGCGGAGCCGGAAATCCTTGATACCGCACCT
>CAYPKH010000142.1:0-5461 GCA_964411245.1 uncultured Nitrospina sp. | reverse complement strand
CGTTTTAAATACCCAGGTGCCACGCGGGGATTCTTGGTGCCGTCCATGAGTTCAACTCCTGATCGGAGACCCGGAAGGCCAAAAAAAACCCTTTCCGGGAGGAAAGGGGAATTTTCACGATGGCCCTTCACCTCTCGGGTACCGAAGAGTGTGTGAAGCCGGTTCAGACAGGCTTTCTGACTTCCGGATCGGCCTAATACCTGCGCCTTCCCGTTTCCTTGGAAACAGTGGCGTTGAGCAGGATTCGTCCCCGGTTACAGCGGCGGGCCCGCGACGGATTCACACCGTCTTTCCTTACATCTGAACGCGGAACAGTTCAATTTTGAGCCAGCATATCAAAAGGCCCCGGACTGTCAAGAGAATTCGGGGTGGTTGGGGGAGGGATCACTCGGATTCAAAAAATTCCGTAAGGTCGGCAATGTTGCCGGCATTGACTTCATGGCCCTGAGAGGTTTCTTTTTTGGTGAGCCGATGCCCCCGGCTCTCCAATTCCTCGAGGGCGTACTCGGCGAGAAACGAGGGGATGACTTGGTCATTGAGTCCATAGATGCCCAAGATGGAGGTGTGGTGCGTTTGCTTCGTGCCGTCGTCGGGAAATTCCGGAAGGAAACCGCACACCGAGGCCGCTTTATGAAGAGGTTGGGACCCCAGGAGAGAATACACCAGTGCGGCGGCTCCGCCCTGGGAAAATCCCCACATACAGACTTGCGGTGCATCGTCCGTGAGTTCCTTCAGGTACAGGCACGCCTGGTTCACCATCTGCGAGGTGTAATCGAGAAACTGATGCACCGCCTCCTTTTGCCGGGGTCCGTCTGGCCACCAGCTCCAGAGCCCTTCGCCGGCATCGGTGGGACCTTCCGGATAAACAAATACGGTGTTGCTCAGTTTCAGTTTGTTGCCGTGAATCAGCATATTCTCGGGCGTGGAGTCGGCACCGTGGAACCCGATCAACAGCCGCGGCGGCCGGCCGGAGTTCAACTCGGATTCTCCGATGATTATCTTTTTATTATTCCATTGGGTATTCTTGTAATGGACCGTCATTCGGCAAGCCTCACCTGTGAGGTGATCAATTCTTCGGCCAATTGCTCCGCTTCTTCCTGGGTGTGAATGGTTCCGAGCACCCGCGCCTCCTCTACCTTGTCGAGAATATCCTTGAACAGGGGGGAGGGGTCCAGCTTGAACCTCTTTTTCAAGGCCGTGCCATCCAGAAGGCCTGGGCGGTCCTGCGCCGGGAGATACACTTCGATGTAAAAATCGAGGATTCGATTTACTAATGGGACAAAATATTTGATGTCCTCCTGATTTCCCAACCGGATCGCCAGCGATAATAATAATGAAGAAATTAATTCGCTTCCGCTTTGCCGGATCAATTGGTAAACCGCCGAGTCCCGCTCGAAAGCCCGGGAGGCGCTTCGTGATTCCGAGAGCACCAGGGCGGAAAATTTCAGAGTCCGGTCCACAAACTTTATATCAGCGTTGCTCAAGCGAAACTCTTTAAGCGTATCGACCATGCCGGATTCATTCCGGCCGTTCAATGGAAATAAAAGCACCGACCATTTTAACAGGGCGTAGTGATGATGTTCGGAAAGGTAAACTTTAATCAGTGGCGCGTGAGGTTCCAGGAATGTCTCGGGATGAAGCAGAGTTCTCTCCAGC
Organism: uncultured Nitrospina sp.; assembly: GCA_964411245.1. Classification (GTDB taxonomy): domain Bacteria; phylum Nitrospinota; class Nitrospinia; order Nitrospinales; family Nitrospinaceae; genus SZUA-226. The sequence continues at coordinate 3,805 of CAYPKH010000142.1, read as the reverse complement.
TCGCCGAAGGCATTCAGGGTATCCTGCCAGGCGGTGGTGTCGGGACGGCACCCCGGCTGTGTTTTTAGCTCCACAAGGCCGGGAAACAGGACTTCGATCAATCCGGTTTGATCCATCCCGTCGAGGTGAGACCGGGCGGTTCCCAGTAAAAGGAGCAGTTCGTAGGTAACTCTTTCCTTGGCGGTTTTCTTTAAACCGTCCTTATGTTTTTGGATGTGCGCCAGGGTTTCCGATTCGATGGTGAATTTCAACGTCGCGGCAAACCGGAAGGCGCGGAGCAGGCGGAGCGGGTCTTCTTCGAAGGCCCGGCCCGAAACGACGCGGATTATTTTTTTGTGAAGATCGTCCTGCCCGTTGAACGGGTCTACCGGTGCCTTGCTGCCTTCGGCGAAGTCCGCCAGGGAAAGGGCCATGGCGTTGATGGTGAAATCACGCTGGGCGAGGTCGTCTTCGATGGTTTTCCCTTGCAGGGTGGTGAAATCGAAAAACAGGTCTTTCTCCAGCACCACCCGAAAAGTTTCCCTGCCGTGGGTTTCATCGAGGGCGACCAGCGGGAATCCGGTTTGCGAAGCCAGCGTCCGGGCGATGTTCGGCGCATTGGAAGCCGCGAAATCCAAATCGGTGGGCTCGTTTCCCAGAAGTGTGTCACGCACCGATCCTCCCACCAGGTACACGGAACCCTTCTCCCGCGCATTCAAATAGACAAGCTTTTCCAAACACGATCTGACAGTTTCGTTCATGAGCTTTGAAAAAGGATGGAGGCTTGATTGATGTATGGGTGTTATTGTACCGGAGTTTGGGCTTGAATTTCCTGATAAATTCGGGCCAAGCGGGTTCCCTGGATTTGGGCGTTGAATTCCTTTTCAAGATGATTCCGTCCGGTTTCCACCAGTGTCCTCCAGCTAGAGGGATTACCCGCCAGCCACCGGATATGTTCGATTAATTCATCGACGTTTCTTTCCTCGGCCAACAGCCCGGATTTTTTATGATCGATGATGCCGGGAATATCGCAGTGACGGGTGCTGACCACCGGCATGCCCGAAGCCAGCATTTCCAGAATGGAGATGGGGGCGCCGCCTTCGGTATCGCCGTCCTCCGCGGTGACGCTGGGGGATAAAAAAATATGGTGCCTGTAGGCTTCCTGAAACATAACGCTCGTCGATTGAAAGCCCAGCATCCGCACCTGCGAGCGGAGTTGATGGTGGTCCAGTATCTTCAAGATTTTTTCCTTTTCCCGTTGGGAATGTTCCTCCCGGGTCGCGTCGCCGATAATCGTGATTTCCAGCGGGATGTCCTTTTGAATGCGGCCCAGCGCTTCCACCGCGTAAGGGATGCCCTTTTTCTCGCGGAAGGTGGCAGCGATCAGGAAACGCAACGGTTCCTCCGGGGACCAGATGCGCGGTTTGAAGGGGATAGCTTCGAGATCGATTCCCAGATGTTGCACCTGGATTTTTTCCCGGGGGCATCCCAGGTTCCGGATGCACTCCGCCATGTGGGTGCCTTCGCACAGGATGCGGTCGACGTGATCAAACAACCGGGCGAAGCGTGTGAGCCATTTAGGATGAAGCCGGGGCAGGCGGTTCACATCGAATCCGTAAAAAGTGACGATATGTTTCAAGCCGGCGGATCGGGCCACCTGGATATCGGCCCAACCACGATCCCCAAAATGGGAATGAAGGATACTTCCCTCTTGCTCCCGGGCGGTTTGGATATGTTGACCGAAATAAGGTCGAATTCTTAACGCGTTCAAAGCATAGTCCCAGAACCAGCGCATCGGATTTTCATTTCTCAGGCAATGGATGTTGGGCAACTTGAACTGGTCCAGATTCGTGGTTTGTTCGCAAAGGATATGGCTGTCAATCTCCGGCGGCAGGAAACGGGCCTGGTGGTACAGCCAGGTCATGGTTTGCGGCAGCCAAACCGGAGTGCTATGGAGAATCTTTACATTTTTATGAGTTCCCAATAGCAATCTCCGCTGAGGGGATCGGTAAATGAGAAGGCGAGGCGGATTTAAATAAAAGGAGGTTGGAGCTGTTTTCCCGTATCAGGAAATTTTGGGCCATTCGTGAAGCCAAATATATTTGTGCCAATACAGAGAGGAACCGGGAATTATGGACATTCAACTTCTTTCGAATGCGTTCTTTAACGTGCGCGTGATTGAGGTCCGTGATTATATAGTTTTTGCCATGAAAAAAATCTTTGATAACTTTGGGGCGAATGTCATTGATTGTTTCCAGGCCGAGATTTGGTTTTCCTAGTAATTTTAAATACAATCGAAACAAATTCCGGTTCATACTGGGCCAGACGGGTATCCGGTAATGACCTTCGAAAAAGCTATTTCCATAATCAGGAAATTGGAGGTGTAGTACACCACCGTTCTTCAGACAGCGGTTCATTTCTTCCAGGCAGGAATGTATGTTATCGACATGTTCCAGTGTTTGATAGCTTGAAATAATATCAAAACACTGGTCCCTGAACGGAAGTTGTTCGCCAGACCCTCTTATAAAGTGGTTTAACCATGAATTGGGGTAATTGTATTCCTTGGATTTCTTTCTGATAAACTCAAGCTTCCAACCTTCGGGCTCCACTCCGTAAGCTTGGTATCCGTTGAGCAAGGCATAAAAAACGAAGGAACCGCAACCGCTGGCCATATCCAGTATTTTAAGGGATGCTTGATTTTTGCATTGAGCGTGTTTCAGTATCGATTCAAATCTGAATTTTGACTCCTGACGATCGTTCATCCATGCGGCGGTTATCTTTTCAATAAATGTATCATCTTTGACGCCAAAATTTATTTGGCTGGACTGTTTGAGCTGAAATCGGAGAAAATTTCTGGCGTCCATTATTTTGAAACCCAATTTTATACTCGGCTTATTATCGCATTGTTTTGGACCACTCTTTTCCACCACAGGCTGAAAATAATTAGCCTCCAAAGTAGGTTTGGGTCCTGTGTCAGGAGATCGTCGTAGGAACGGATCAGTTGGAAAACATTGAGATAAGGGCAGTCCACATCCGACAAATTTTTTTGGATAATGGGCTTAGAGTTAATTAACCACTCGGTAATGGGGAAAGGGAATCCCATTTTTTTTCTTCGCCATGCCACTTTTTTTGGAAGGAAATCTTTGGTTGTTTCCCGAAGGATCCACTTATGCCAACCATGGCGAATCAGATATTCCGGGGGCAGGGTGAATCCCAGCTCGACGACGCGGTGATCCAGAAACGGCAAGCGAGGCTCAACCGGGATTCCGTAAGTGGCTTTGTTTCCCGAGCGCAACCAGTAGTTCATCATCCGGTCGGTCATGTTTTCCTTCATGCGTTCAGAAAATGAATTGGATTTTGGGTTTCTGGTTTGGACGCCGGAGCCTTTTAAATAGACATCCTTCAGTAATTTATCGGGTGCCGCTCCATAGCCTGCAGCAGGCCGGAAGGCGAAAGTTTTTTTAATCCATTTCAACATGAGGCGGCTAAAGGAGGTTTCCGAATAGGACATCAATTCCCGGACCAGGCTGGGTATTTTCCCCTGATGAAACAGGTATCGCAGATAAGGCATAAAATATTCGGCGGAATAACCCGCCAGCACCTCGTCCCCGCCTGCTCCGTTGACCAAAACCCCGGCTCCGTCCTTTTTGATGGATTTGTGGAGCTTGTAATTGGTAAAAAGATTGGGAGAGTGAAAAGGTTCTTCTTCCAGCCAAATAAAATCGTTGGCCTCCTGCCAGAAATCATCCGGGCCGGGTTGGATGACCTTATAATTTATCTTGCCGGAATAAAGATCGGCCACTGACCGGGCGAACGGCTCTTCGTT
>CAYPKH010000141.1:0-5498 GCA_964411245.1 uncultured Nitrospina sp. | reverse complement strand
CGGAAACCCATCTGGAGCACATTCTGAAAATTCTCGCCCGGGTCGGGTACGACAACCCCAACTGATTCGCCAATCATTATGCCAACAAAAAGAACCGTGGTCGGGGTGATCGGATCGGGAACCGATGATCATCCGCAAATCACAGAACCCATCGGGCGATGGCTTGCCGGGCAAGATTGTGACCTGATCAACGGAGGCGGCGGGGGCGTCATGGCCGCGGTTTCCCGGGCCTTTGCCGAAACTCCGAATCGAAGGGGAAACGTGATCGGGGTGATCCCCGCTTCCGGACCCTGCGACACGCCGGCAGGGCGGTCGGCCTACTCTCCCCCTGAGGGTTATCCCAACCCGTGGGTGGATATTCCCGTCTACACCCATCTTCATCTTTCGGGCCCCTCGGGAAAAGAAACCGCCAGCCGCAACCCCATCATCATTCTTTCGTCAGATGTGGTGGCCGCATTTCCCGGCGGCGAAGGGACGCGCTCGGAAATTCAACTGGCGCTGGAATACGGGAAACCGCTGTTGGTCCTCAACCCCAATCACGAATGGGACGAGTTTAAAGACACTCCGGCGGCGATGGCGGCAAATGCCGACGAAGCTCTGGCGTGGCTGGAGAAAAACATTTCAACGGCGGGATAACGCGGGGTTCAGGATTCTATTTTTCCATGGGCATTGACTTTAAGAACCTTGTCTCCTTCGGCGTGTTTGCCGGTGGCTTGGAACCGGCCCTTCGAACCGTCGATAATCTGGATGTCCATCCCTTCCAGTTTCACAAAATTGAAGGGATCCTGAACCATTCTTTCGAGTTCGCAGTTCCCGACTACCTTTTTGATTCCCGTAGCCTTGGAGACCAACCTTTGCGCGATCCCTTCGGCCCAATAACGGTTGCACGCCCTGTGCAAATCCTTTAAATTGCCCTCGGCCTTGAGGTTGTAATAATACGCCTTGAACGGGCTGGTTCCCGGATAGGCCAGGTAACCGATCACCGCCAGGACAATTACAACCCACACCACGGCTTTTCCGCTTTCGTTCTGCAAAGATTTTAAAAAAGTCTTCATAAACACCCCTTAACCTAAATTAATTGAGTCCATCAGGAAACTTTTTCGCCATCCGCGTTGATTTCCACCACCTGGGCCCCTTCTATATGCTTTGCGGTAGCGGAGAACCCGTCCCTGGTGCCGTCATTGATAGTGATCACGACATCTTGGTCGTGGATAAAATTGTAGGGTTTTAAAACGGCGGTCGCCAGATCGCATTCCGCCGCCGAACCTTTTTTATTCTTATTGGCCGGCGACACATTATGTTGTCCGCCGGCAGCCCAAACCAGCGAACAACTGCTGTACAATTTTTTCAACTGTGTCTCGGCCTTGAAATTGTAATAATCGTCCGCAAACGGGCTGGTTTTGGGATGGAGCAAAAAGGCGAGCACCACCATTCCCACCAGAAAAATGACTACGTTGGTTTTACCTTGCTCATTATGAATGGCGTGAAATGTTCCGGGCATTTTGCGTCTCCTCATCAAGAAAACATGGGATTGATCCTTTATTCAGTATAAAGGCAAAAGGAGCCGCTCAAGCAAATAAATCTTATTGAAAAACCAGGGGCTTCAGCGCTTCAAAATGCGGAGGGAAAAATACTTTTTGGGAATGGTGACATCGAATTCAATTTTGTCGAACATGTAGGTGGTCTGGGTGTTTGCCTTCAGCATGTCGCGGAAGACCATCTTCCGGGGAAACAGCCGGTTTCCCACGCGCCGGTATTCCCTGAAGTAAATGAGCTTGAGCAGTTTCCCGCTTTTGGCATACGCTTCTTCCTTGAGCACGATTTTCTTAACCGGGTCGACCCAGATTTTCAGAATCTGGTAGGTTTTGGTTTTCTTCCGGGCCTTGAGGGTCATCACCAGGGTTTTCACCCCTTCCAGAACTTCCTCACCATCGATGGTCCCGGTATAGGCTTCGCTTATTTTTTCATCTTCCATCATGTCTTCGTAGGAGAGGTCGCTTCCCATCATCGACTGCCGTAACAGATGCCCGGCGATCAGGATTTTGCGGTCGGTGTGAGGGGTGTACATCCACAATTTTTTATCCAGCTTCAACATTTTGGTCCCGCGCTCCCGGGCCGGCGCCTTATAATGACTATAGGACTTGATCACGCCCTCCATCCAGCTTTCCATTGCCAGAGTTCTAATGCGTCTGCCATTGTCGATAATTAATCGGCCATCGATATACTTAGTGGTGGCCCACAGGTTTTTATCGATTTCCACCAACAGGCGTTGCGCCCGGGACTCTTCCGTTCGTCCCGATGCCGGCCACAGGTAAACCCAGACGACGGTTAACGCAATAAAGCAGTGCACGATTCGTTTGCAATAATTTTTTCTCATCCCGCCTCCAATTCGCGAAACAGGTTGGCTTCTGACCGTTGATAAATGGCGAGATTGGCGATCAGGTTTCCGAGGACGCTGGCGGTGACACCCGGGATCACCGCAAACACGAAGGCGTTGAGGCTGACCCGGGCACGGATCACGTCGCTCATCATGAGTCCAGATTGTTCAAACACGCCGTGGGTGCTCATCCCCACTTCCTGCAGGTAATAGACCAGTCCGCCGCCCAGCAGGCAACCGGCGGCCGAACCCAGCACACCGATCAGAAACGCTTCCAGGGCCATGAACCCGATTAATTTTTTATGGGTCTCCCCTAGAGCGAGCATGATGCCCATTTCGCCGTAACGGTGCACCCCGTTGAGAAGACCCGCATTCCAGAGAACGAGGACCATTAAAAAAGTAAAGACGCCGATAACGACATCGTCCACCAACTCAAATTTAATAGCCAGCTCCCGCAAATTTCTTTGATCGAGGATGGACAAAATCACCGGTTCGTCATCCTTAGCCCAGGCTTCCGGCGGGTTTTGCTTGAGAGCGGAAAGCCGGTCCTCCATGTCCTGTTTGAGCCGGTCGTATTCCTTATAACCGACGCTCATCGGTAAAAAGCCAAAAAAGTCGGTCACCATATCTTCCATGTAAAACGTCCGCTGGGCATCGGCCAGGTCGATCAGAGCCATTTTGCGGTCAAGGGCCCCCAGGCCGAAGCGGACAAAACCGACCACCTGATAATTGTCCGTCGCCATGCCGCCGTCGAAGGTTTGGCCCAGCAGGGTGACGGTATCGCCCAGCGCCAATCCCAGCGCATCGGCCAGCTTGTATCCCACCAGCATCTCCCTGGGCCGGGAGGGAATCCTTCCCTCGATCACCGACTGCTCGAGATTCAGCCGTTCCCGTTCGAGGGAATCCACATCCAGCAGGTCAAGTGCCATCCCCACCACCGGCGTCTGGCTTTTGGTTTCTCCCTTTTCATCGGGAACGTCCATGATCGCCCCCCAGCGGATTCGGGGCGCCCATTCGACGCGCGGGTCGCTGTTTTCCTGCAACCATTGCAGGGTTTCGTTCTCGGCGGCGAGGGCCCGGTCAAGGGGTATCAGATGCTCCTCGTCATAAAACGGTTTGTTGACGAATCTCAGGTGACCGGTGTCCATGTGGGCGGTCATATCCAGCATTCCGGCAAAAATGCCCTCCATGAAACCCAACAGATAAATCAGCAGGGTGACCCCGACGGTGATCACCAGAAACGGAAACAGCGACCGGGTTTTGTCCCGCCATATGCCTTTTAATGCCCAACGGATCATGTAATGGCCCTGCCTCTCAGCGCCTGGGTGACATCCAACCGGGAAATTTTCCGAACCGGAGCCCAGGCGACAAGGATCATGATCGTAACAATGATCAAGACGGAGACCACCACTTCAAGCGGTTCGATTTTAAGGAAAATATTTTCGCGGATAGGGATCTGGGATTCGGCCAAATGGGACACGTCGAGCCCCACGCTCTGGAACCAGGCAAAAATGGCGGTTCCCAGAACCAATGCCACGACGACCGCCGCAAACGCCGCCAGACTTCCTTCCAGGGTGAACAACCGGACGATTCTACCGGGCGGCATGCCGAACGCCATCAGCGTACCGATTTCCTGCTGGCGTTTGAAGATATTCAAAAACTGCGTGTTAAACACGCTGATGCCAGCGAGAAAAATCAGAATGACCCAGATGACGAACGCGTAACGACGGTCCTGCCGGATGAGATTGAGAATGTCCTTGAGCAGTTCCTCCGGAACCAGAAACTTCGTTTGCCCGATGGCACCCTGAAATTGTTTCACCGCCACCCAGGTGATCTCGCCTTCACGATGGGTAAGCTGGCGGAGGTGATCGAGCCGCATCCACACCACCCCTTCATCGATACGCGCATTGATCAGGGGAACCACATCCACCACCCGCGCATCCAAGGCGTCGACCGCCCCGAACCGGTCCCGCCATCTCAGGACCACCCCGTCACCGATGTGAAGGTGGGATTTGCCGGCCATCTGCTTGCCAATGATGATGGGCACCACATCCTCCACCGGCGTGTTCCATTCCCGGAGTTTGTCGAGGGGAAGGTCCAGCAGGGTCTGTTGCATCTCCATACCGCGCAGTTGTACCGGGAACAGCCGCCGGTTGGGAAATATCTGTCCTTGCAGAATCAGGACCTCGGCCTTTTCGGTGGGCGGCAGGGCCGCCAGGACGCCCGGAGTTTTCAGGGTGACGTCTTCCCACTCCATGGGGGAAAGAATATCGAAATCCGGAGAGCGGTAGTGCCCCCCCGCCACATCGGTCGACACCATGTTGCGCACCGCCTGGTCCTGGAACCCGTTGTACAGGGATAGATTGAAAACCACCGCCACCATGGCCAGCGCGGTGACGATCACATTCAGAAATGACCGCATACCCTGCCTCAGGAAATTTTTCAGTGCCATTTGGAAAATCATGCCAATTCACCGTTGGGTTGTGTCGTTTTATCCCACTGGACATACCCGTCTTCCAGCCGCACTTCCCGCCGGATGTATTTCGTCACCTTTTCGTCATGGGTACAAAACACAAACGCGGCTTTGAAGTCGCGGTTGAGCTTCAACATCAATTCCAGAATGTGGTAGGAATTTTCGGCGTCGAGGTTGGCGGTGGGCTCATCCGCCAGAACCAGGGAGGGATTCTTGATCAACGAGCGGGCAATGGCGACGCGCTGGCACTGGCCGCCGGAGAGCTGAGTGGGCCGTTTGTTGATCTCGGGAGTCAGTCCCACCATGTCGACCAGGGCTTTGACCTTGTCCCGCACGCGGGATTCCTTTTCATCGTTCAGCAACAGCGGAAACAACACATTTTCGTAAACCGTATAGACCGGAAGGAGGTTGTAAGATTGAAAAATAAAACCGACGTTTTCTCTGCGGAAGGCGGCCCGTTCATCGCGGCTCATTTGACCCAAAGGCCGTCCCTTGAAAATGACCTCGCCGGACGTGGGTTGATCCAACCCGCCCATCAGGTTCAATAACGTGGTTTTTCCGGAACCGGAGGGTCCGACGAACGACATGAACGCCCCCTCTTCGATTTCGAGGCTGATGTCATGCAGGGCGGTGAAATCCTGTTCGCCC
>CAYPKH010000140.1:0-5533 GCA_964411245.1 uncultured Nitrospina sp. | reverse complement strand
ATCGAAATATATTGAGTAGGGGTTGAATCATCGGCGATGCCTGAATAATCCCGGTGGGGGCCCTTCCATGCCGGCAGAACTTTACTAAGAGCTTCCTTATATTATATGATGAACGCCCGTGGGTAAAGAGACCCACCCCTTTTTCCGATAACCCGACCCGCCCTCAGGAACGGCCGTCATGCAATTGAACGAGTGGGACCAACAAGCCCGTAACTCTATTGAAATGGGATCGTCACTGGTGCAACGCCACATGGAGGTCATGAAAGAACTGGTCCGCATCGACAGCCGCAGTTTCAACGTCAATGAATTTGAAGGCGACCGCACCACGCCGAGCGACATGAAGGAAATTCTGGCGGTGGCGCAAAAATACCTGCAGGGCATCGGATTTCCCCATATCCGGATCAACGATCCGCCGGCCGGTCCGGAGCGATCCACTCCCATCCTGATGGCGGAAGTCATCTCCGGCACCGGCAAACCGACGCTCCTCATGTACGCGCACCTCGACAAACAACCGTACATGGACGACCAGCATTTCACCAAATGGGACGGCCATCCGCCGACCGAACTGCGCTGGAACGCCGAGGGCACCCGCGCCTACGGCCGCGGCGCGGCGGACGATCTGAGCGGCGTGGTGGCCATTGGCATGGCGATCGATGCGGTGTTAAAGGCGATCGGATTCGATGCCCAAAATCCGGCGCCCAAACTGCTCGAACAACTGCCCTGCAACATCAAGATCATCTTCGAAACCGAAGAAGAGTCCGGCTCGCACACCTTGATTCCGCAGATTCTGCAGAACCGGGAATTTTTTGAAAATTCCGATTGCGTGATCATCCTCGACGTCACCAACCCGGACACGGGCATCCCCGGCCTGACCACCTCGCTCCGAGGCATCGTCCAGATGAACGCGCATTTGAAGGCCACGGGACCTTCGTCCGCTATTGACGCACAAACCGCGCTGTATAAAGTGCTGGCCACTCTGATCCACGAGGACCATTCCCTGGCGGTGGCAGACATCGCCGCGGCGGATGCGCCCATCACCGACGACGAACGGCGCGGTTATGAAAACATCCCGACCACACTCGAGGCCCTGCGCAAACAGGCCGGTTTGCTGGATTCGACCCGACTCACCGTTCCCGCCGGTAAGGTGGACGTGATCGCCGCGCAACTGCGCACCTCCTACGCCAACGTGCGGCCGGGCAACCGCATCGCAGGCGGCGTGGTCTTCGGCAGTGCCGGAGCCCGCCTGCAGATTCACACCGAAGGATTGACGGACCGTAACGGTTGGATCCAATGGCTGGAAGAGACGTTTAAAAATGAAAACCGTTTCGGGTTGAAAATGCAGCTGAAGACATTGGACGCGGACGATCCGGCTATCCTGACGGTGGAACTCATCGTGCAGTCGGCGGACAAGGACCCGCATTCCGGCGTCACCGGCGGCCCGTTCCCGGTTCCCGAACTGCAGCTGGCCACCCTGGTCGATCGACTGATCGGGTGGGACGGCCAACTGATCCCCGCCGGATGGGAAAAATTTTTCGCACCCGGCGGAGGAGTCCGGACCCTCTCCCTCAACGCTTTGCACGTGGAGCATGACGGGTCGGCCCGGACTTTTGACGATCCTTCCGCCAAGGCGCTGATCGAAATCCGGCTGGCGCCGGGCCAGAACGAAACCACCGCCGCCGGCCATTTGAAAAAACATCTGCTCCGGAACGCACCCGCCGGATTTTCCCTGGAACTGGAGGAGGATAAAGGCGGGCCGCCCTGGATGACCGGCATCGAGCATCCCGCCTTCCTGCTGATGCTGGAGTCGCTGAAAGCCGGGTACGGAAAGGACCCCTGTCTGTACGGGTGCGGCGGTTCCATCCCGTTCGTCGCCACACTGATGGAGGCCCTGGGGAACATCCCGCCGCTGTGCCTGGGGGCTTACGATCCCGATTGCCGCATGCACGAGCCGGGAGAAAGCCTGTCCATGGCCGATCTTCTGGGTTGCGCCCGTTCCATCGTGCATTTCGTGCTGGCCTCGCCCCGGGCCTTTGGGCCGGGATGATCCAGAGACCTTGGCGTCAATAGCTGACCGCTACGCTGATACGATTTCATACTGAGCCTGTCGATGCATGACCACATATCCCTCTTCGAGAAAGCCTGCCCTGAGCTTGCCGAAGGGCTCAGAGGGTGACAGGGATATCCAAAAGTCTCGATGATTCAGGGCCCCGGGACCGGTCCCAATATCAGGTTTTTTAGGGTTTCGGATTAACCCCAATTCCTTTAAACTATTTAAATATGGCGATTGGCCTGCTGTAACCTCAAAAAATTCAATTATGAATCAGATCACGACGGATACCATCTACAGGAAAATCGATCTCGAGTTTCTGAATAACAGTGGGGACGATCCTTTCGATATTTTCTATAAAACCCGCAGTTACGGCACCATCAAATACGTCCGGTTTGCCACCTCCAAGCCCGAGCATCATGAAAAAGTGGTGCGCCTTCTGGAATCGGGCGACCCGCTGGAGGATTTTTACATCCAGGAAGCGGACCTGGTCAAGTATTACCGCCACGCCACCACGACCCTGCGCCAGATCGTGGCGAATCCCGAAATCTCCTTCGAGAAAAAAGCCAGGAAAGTGTATGAGGTTTCAACAAACATCATGAAGGAGTTTTTCGAATACAACGCTTCGGAGAAAGTCCTGCGGACCTCGGATGAGGTGATGGAAATTATGGAGGAGTGCTTTAAGGATACGGACGTCGGCTTTTACGGCATCTCCAAAATCACCAACAAGGATTATTACACCTACACGCACAGCGTGAACGTCGGCTTGTACTGCATGACCTACGGCGTGAAAATCAACATGAGTCACGACGAAGTCCGGACGCTGGGGCTGGGCGGCATGCTTCACGACGTGGGCAAATCCAAAATCGCCAATAGCCTCCTCAACAAAAGAGGCCTGCTGACCCCCAAGGAATTTCAGATCATCAAAAATCATGCTCCGCTGGGCGGGGATATCCTGGACGACATGAACTGCTACGCCCAATCGGTGATCGACATGGCCAACCAGCACCATGAGAAATACAAGGGCGGCGGCTATCCGCTGGGAATCGTTGGCGAGGAAATTGCCTACTTTGCCCGGATCTGCAAGGTCATGGACGTCTACGATGCCCTCACCACCCGGCGCTCCTACAAAAAAGCCATGAACCCCTTCGACACTCTGACCCTCATGAAAAAACAGATGGTCGACGAGTTCGATGCCCCAATACTCGACAGCTTCATCCAGCACATGGGACCGGACCTGTAAACTCGGGGTATAATACCTTCCGGCAGGCCTCCTTTATTTTCAGAAAAACATCCGTGGTCCAAGAGGACGTGGACACGCTATGAACACTGCGGGAACACAGGATTGGATCCCCGGCCCGGGCGACGCCCTGTTGATGGTCGACGTGCAGAATGATTTTCTTCCCGGCGGCAGTCTGGCGGTGCCGCAGGGCGATGACGTGGTCCCCGTCCTGAACCGCTATGCGGCTCTGTTCCGCGCGCGTCACCTTCCCGTATTCGCCAGCCGCGACTGGCATCCCGCCAATCACTGCTCGTTTACCGAACAGGAAGGCCCGTGGCCGCCGCATTGCGTGGCGGAAACCCACGGAGCGCAATTCGCCGCCGGACTGGATTTGAGCGACGCCGTCATCATCAGCAAAGCCACCGAACCGGGAAACGACGCCTACTCCGCATTCGAAAACACCGACCTCGACTCGCGTTTGAAACAGGCCGGCATCAGGCGCCTGTTCGTAGGGGGACTGGCGACGGATTACTGCGTTCTCAATTCGGTACGCGACGCCGTCCGCCACAACTATTCGGTGGTCCTTTTGGAAGACGCCATCCGGGCGGTCAACGTGAAACCCGATGACGGTCACAAAGCGATGGACGAAATGCTGCAACTCGGGTGCCATCCCGCGACGGTGGAGTCGGTGGGTTTCGCCCCGTCATCCCCGCCGGGCGTGATGACCGATCTGTACCAGCTGGCCATGCTCAAGGCGTATCACGACCAGGGTATGGACCGGACCGCGGTCTTCGAGTTTTACATCCGCAACCTGCCTGCGGAGCGCAATTTTATGATGGCCGCTGGTTTGGAGCAGGTTCTCGAATATCTGGAGGGCCTTCAGTTCACCCGGCAGGAGCGGGATTGGCTGAGCACTTCCGGCCGGTTCCCCGCGGAGTTTGTAGAGTCCCTCAGGGATTTCCGGTTCACCGGGGACGTCGACGCCCTGCCGGAGGGCACGGTCTTTTTCGCCAATGAACCGGTGTTGAGAATCACCGCGCCCCTGCCGCAGGCGCAGTTGGCGGAAACCTGCGTCATCAACATTCTGCAGTTGCAGACCCTGGTGGCTTCGAAAGCGGCGCGCATGGTGTTGGCGGCTCCCGGCAAAATGCTGTTGGATTTCGGACTGCGCCGGGCGCACGGCACGGAAGCCGGGTTGCGGGTGGCCCGCGCCAGTTATATCGCCGGCTTTACCGGGTCCGCCACCGTGCCCGCAGAGGCTTTTTACGGCATCCCGGTGTTCGGCACCATGGCGCATTCCTATATTCAGGCCCACACGGAGGAAGCCGCCGCCTTCAAAAATTTCGCGCACTCCTGGCCCGACAGCACGATTTTTCTTCTGGATACTTATGACACCGAACAAGCCGCGCACCGGGTGGTGGCCTTGTCCAGCGAACTCAAAAAGGAGGGAATTACGATCAAAGGTGTGCGGCTGGACAGCGGCGATCTGGCGGCCCTGTCCCGAAAAGTCCGGACCATCCTGGACGACGGCGGGTTGCAGGACACCCTGATCTTCGCCAGCGGTGATCTCGATGAATACGCCCTCGAAACACTGATGGGCCAGCAGGCACCGATCGACGGTTTCGGCATCGGCACCCGTCTGGCGGTTTCGGAAGATGCGCCGACGCTGGAATGTGTTTATAAAATGCAGGAGTACGACGGACAACCGCGCCGCAAACGTTCCACCGGCAAGGCCACCTGGCCCGGGCGAAAACAAATTTTCAGAACCTTCGACGCTGAGGGGAAAATGCAGGAGGATCATCTGGCGCTGGAAAACGAAGTGCTCGCGGGAGAAGCCTTACTGAAACCCTGCATGCGAACCGGCAAGCGTTTGACCCCTCCGGCTCCCCTGACACCCTTGCGCGCGCATGCCACCCGGCAACTGATCCTGCTCCCGGAGCACCTGCGTTCCCTGAAACCCGCCGACCCCTACCCCGTCCACCTCTCAAAAAAAATCCGCGACCTGGCCGACCGTTTGGACGAGCCGTCCGGCTGAACCCCCGGCCCAGATGCGGGACGTCAATTCCTTGACTGCCAGGCCACACGGTCCGTCCCGGCATCCGTTGGGGAGAGCCCCTTCCCGATCCTCCGGCCAACAGCACCCGCACCTCAAGCTCAATGGAACAAAGGCGTTTCGCCGGACCCGCCGCCGGCCTCTACAGACCCGGCATCCGGTTGGTATCAAATTTGCTATTCTATGATCGTTGAGTTTATTCACGGGATGA
>CAYPKH010000139.1:0-5572 GCA_964411245.1 uncultured Nitrospina sp. | reverse complement strand
GAACGCTTCGAGCTGTTGTTCGAGATCCGGGTTCGACGGGAACCGGATCAACCCCAAATCGTTTTGACGCTCGACAAATTCCGCCTCCAGGGTTCCCCCGCCAAACACTATCTTTTGCCCCGCTTTATACTTTTTCAAATTCTTCATCAAAACCTGCCAGGTTCCCGGCACGTCCTCCTTCACTAAAAGGATTTCGACGACCTTGTCCTGATCCTTCAAAGTACCTTCCAGTTTTGCCGGGAGTACCCGCGTGTCGTTGAAAACCATAACCGGGTTGTCGGTCAGGTAATCGGGTAAAGCGCTGAACGAGGCATGTTCGATGGTTTGCGAAGACCGGTCGAGGACCAGCAGGCGGGACTCGCCTCTTTGCGGACTGGGGGTTTGGGCGATCAGTTTTTGGGGAAGGTGGAAGTCGAAATCGGACAGTTTCATGGGGCGCAGGACGGCTCCGGACCAGAGGTTATTGATTAATTTACAACTATTTAACCCGAAAATGGGGTTGACCTCAGAGGATATTTATTATATTCTGCCCCGGTTTTCAGGGAGAGTTCACTTTTACATATTCCACAAACATCAGGGAAAAACAATGGGTAAAACACTAAAAACAATCAGCTTGGTTCTTATTGCAGCCATTTTTCTGATCGGTGTTGCGGATGATGCCGACGCCAAGAAGAAGAAAAAGAAGAAAATTCCCAAAAAACCCAGTTACGTCGGCGCCGTCAAATGCAACGGCAGTTGCCATGATCCCTACTACCAGGCATGGGTGGACTCCCCTCACGGTAAAACCTTTAATCTTTTAATGGCAGGTCAGCGGGCGGAAGCCAAGAAGAAAGACAAGCTGGACCCTGAAAAAGATTATACGGCCGATCCGCAATGCCTCCGGTGCCACACCACCGGTTACCGGCAGAAGGGTGGCTTCAAGGAGGCGGGAAGGAAAAATAAAAAGGGCAAAGATATCAGCACCAAGATCGATCCGGAAGAACCCAGCCTGGAGCAGGTGGGGTGTGAAATGTGCCATTCCGCCGCCGGGGGAGCGCAGATCCGGGTGGTCATGAAAAATACCAAAGGTGATTATAAAAAGTCCGATACGGAAAAATACGGCCAGCGCTGGGACTACGAAAACGTCTGCACCCGCTGTCACAACCATCCCAAGAATCCGCATAAAAAGGGCAAGCTGGACTTTGCCAAGGCCAAGGCCACGATCCACCCGATCGCCAAGTATTTTAACGAAGACAATGCCGATCAGGATATTGTGAAGGACGGCAAAGTCAAGGACCGGGCCAAGGAAAAGGCTAAATCCGAGGAAAAGGGTTTGCGGATTGAGGATTGGGATTTCAAAAAGGGCAAACTGAAATTCGCCAAGGGCACCCGGCCTTACAGTTCTAAAAAGAAGAAATTCTATTATAAAAAATAGGCTTTTTTTTAATTAAGCCTTAATATATTAGGGAGGACGGTTCCTTAGGATCGTTCTCCTTTTTTTATGGCATTCAGGAGCCTGCAATGGGCGACAAGCAATATGTGAAGAATATTCTGTGTATCGGCGCCGGGTATGTCGGCGGACCCACCATGACGGTGATCGCCAATTTCTGTCCCGATTACAAAGTCACCGTGGTCGACATTTCCCGGGAACGCATCGACCGCTGGAATTCCGACGACCTGCCGATTTATGAACCGGGATTGAAGGAACGCGTCCTGAAAGCCCGGGGCCAGAATCTGTTTTTTTCCACCGACATCGACCGGGGCATCGCCGAAGCGGACATTATTTTCGTATCGGTCAATACCCCGACCAAAACCTTCGGGGAAGGAGCCGGGCGAGCCGTGGACCTGCAGTACATCGAACAAACCGCGCGCCGCATCAAAGAGAACTCCAAATCCGATAAAATCATCGTCGAAAAAAGCACGGTCCCGGTGCGCGCGGCGGAAACGCTGAGCAAAATCCTGCACTCCGGAAACGATTCCGTCCATTTTGAAATTCTGTCCAATCCCGAATTTATGGCGGAGGGAACCGGGATTTACGACATGGAAAATCCCGACCGTGTGCTGATCGGGTCCATGGACACCCCATCGGGTCGGGCGGCGCGCGACGAATTGATCAAAATCTATGAGCGATGGGTTCCGCGCGAAAAACTGGTGACCTCCCAAATTTGGAGCAGTGAGTTGTCCAAGCTGGTCTCAAACGCGTTTCTGGCGCAGAGGATTTCCTCCATCAACAGCATCTCCGGATTGTGCGAAATCACCGAAGCCGACGTGGATGAAGTGGCGCGTGCCGTCGGCAAGGATTCCCGGATCGGCCCGAAGTTTCTGCGCGCCGGACTGGGATTCGGCGGGTCCTGCTTTAGGAAGGATATTTTGAACCTGATTTACCTGTGCGAGCATTACGGATTGCAACCGGCCGCCGATTTCTGGCAACAGGTGATCGCGATCAACGACTTTCAGATGCAGAGATTCGTTCAGCGAATGCTCACCGCCATGTTCAACACGGTGGTCGACAAGAAAATCGCGCTGTTCGGGTTTGCTTTCAAGCCCGACACCGGGGACACGCGGGATTCCCCCGCCCTTCATATTTCCAAAATGCTGTTGAAGGAACGCGCCCGCTTGTGTATCACCGATCCGCACGCGCTCAACAACGCCCGGCAGGACCTGGAAGGTGTGGAAGGCGATATCGTTTATGAATCCGATCCCTACAAAGCGGCGGAAGGGGCCCACGCCATCGCCCTGATGACCGAATGGGATCAATACCGATCCCTCGACTACCGGCGGATATTTGACCGCATGGAAAAACCCGCCTTCCTGTTCGATGGCCGCAACCATCTCGACCACAAAGCCCTGTTTGATCTCGGCTTCAACGTCTATGCCGTGGGCAAACCGGACCGCACCCAGTTTCACAACGACTCCCAATAAATGTTCCGCGGGTTCACTCCCGTGGTGGGGTTTTCTCCCACGGCTTATGGCAGAAGGTGCAGGTTTCCATGGGGCGATGGGGCATGATGGGGGTTTGTTTGTCCTGCGCCATGTGGCAGGTCAGGCATTTTTCCGGGGGGTCGGTGGCGACATGAAAGGGATGAGGGCTCAGTCTCGGAGCCGAGCCCAGGAACATGTAGATCAGCACCCCGGCCAAAAGGAAACCGAGAACGGCCATGGCTTTATAAAAGTTGATTTCTCCCGCCCGTTTTTTCCTTTTCCTTTTCGCCATTCCTGTTCGCCCTGCCGTCAGTCGTGAGCCGCCGCGATGACATCGATTTCCACTTTGGCGCCTTTGGGAAGAGCCGCCACCTGAACACAAGCCCGTGCGGGTTTACTGTTGGCGAAACTTTTTTCGTAGATCCGGTTCATCCGCGCAAAATCGTTCATATCGGACAGATAAACCGTCGCTTTGACCACATGGTCCATCGAAAGGCCTTCGGCCTGGAGAATGGCTTCTATGTTTTTCAGAGTCAATTCCGTTTCCTGCTCGATTTCCCCCGCCAGAAAGTTTCCCGTTGCGGGATCGAGTGCGATTTGACCCGAAGTGAATACCCAGTCGCCCAGCCGGATGCCCTGCTGATAGGGACCGATCGCCGCCGGCGCGTTTTCCGTATGAATGCCTTTTCTGCGCATGAGTTTTTTTCCGGTTAATACGTTCAAGTCATGTCCGCCATCTGCCGGATGAAAGGATAAGATTTCAATTCCCGCCCCAACCGGGCCAGCACCAGGCGATGGGTGATCGATTCAATTTCCGTCTCCACCTCTTGCGGAATCTTCAACCGGTGGAGGTGAGTCAAATCCAGGGACAGAAATTTTTTAAGATATTCGATGGTGCCCGATTGGATTCGGATTTCCACCGGCTCCTTCCCGAAACAGGGTTCGCAGACGATGCCGTGGTGGATATAGCTAAACCCCACCCACCGGGACCGCGGTTCCCGGTTACACGCGATGCATTTTCTCAGCCTCGGGGTATACCCGGCGTGGGACAGGATGCGCAGTTCGAACAACCGGCACAGCGTTCCCGGAGTGCTGGTTTTACCGGCTTCGTTCAGCGATTGCACCAGCAGACGAAAAATTTCCGGTTCCGGATGCGCCTCAGCCACCAGATGATCCGCCAGTTCCAAAAAATAGACCGCTGTGTAAAACGAACCGGGGTCCTCCCGGACTTCCTGAAACGACTGGATAATATCACACTGGTTGAGCCGGTAGAGCTCCTGATGCTCTCTCCCGAAATAGATCAGGGACACGTAGGACATCGGCTCCAGAGAGGCGCCGAACCGGCTCTTGAGCCTTCTGGCCGCTTTGGCCACGCATTTGATCTTGCCGTGGGTTTCCGTCAGAAAGGTCACCAGTTTGTCCTTTTCCGACAGGTTCAGGGTCTTCAGGACCACCGCCCGCGTTCTATAAAGGGGCATGGCCCGTCCTTTCCAGTTCCAACAAGTACTTTTTGATATGAAGGCCGCCGGTGTATCCCCCGAGGCCGCCGTCGCTCTGGATGATCCGGTGGCAGGGCAGAAGCAGGGGAATGGGATTTTTCCCGTTGGCGTTGCCCACCGCGCGGCTGGCGTTGGGGCGTTTCACGGCACGCGCCAGCCAGGCGTAGCTCCGGGTTTCACCGTAGGGGATCGACGCCAGCTTGTTCCATACCTGTCTTTGAAACGGCGTTCCAGTGAACACATCGAGCGGGACATCGAAGGTTTTGAGTTTGCCTTTCAAATACCAACGGAGCTGATCGGTCGCCGGTTTCAACCGCTTCGGGTTTTTTTCGGGTGTGACATCGAAGGAACGTTTCAGAAAATCGACGTAGGCCGCCTCACTGGCGATTTTGGATTGGATATGAATCAATCCCCTGCCGGAAGCCGCGAGCCCCATCAACCCCCAAGGACCGGGCACCACGGAATAATGCAGGGAATCGATAGTGAAAGGTTGGGCGGGTGCAGTAAGCATTGGGGCATCTCCAGATTTATGAGTGGCTCGAGGCCGCGGACGGGAAACGGGAACCAATTTTAGCATATTCTCCGGTTATCGCTGAAAGAGGTGGACGAGAAACAAACTCAAAGCGGGGAAATAGGTAATTACCAAAAGACCTGCGATGCGCAATCCCAGAAAGGGTAGAGTCGCCCGGTACAGGCGAAGCACCGGTTCCGAAAAACGGGAACTGGCGATGAACAGATTGATGCCGACCGGCGGGGTGGAATAGCCGATTTCCAGATTGGTCAGGAAAATGATGCCCAGATGCACCATGTTGACGTCGAAACTCAGGGCGATGGGAACGATCAGCGGCACGATCACGATAATGGCCGAAAAGATGTCCATCATGCAACCGACAATCAGCAGAAACACATTGAGCACTATCAGGAATGTCAACTGGTCGTCGATATAGAGTTTTATGAATTCCAGGGCCTGCATCGGCACCTGCTCGTCCACCAGGTAGCTGGTAAAGCCCATCGCCGTGCCCAGAATGATCAGGATAGTACCGACCAGCACCATGCTGTTAATCATCAGTTGGGGCAGTTGCCGCAAGGGATGAATGTCCTTGTACACCCAGGATTCGATGACGAGCACATACACCACGGTCACCGCTGCCGCCTCGGTGACCGTAAAGATG
>CAYPKH010000138.1:0-5607 GCA_964411245.1 uncultured Nitrospina sp. | reverse complement strand
TAAAAAAACAGTCTGGGTGCAACTGCGTTCCCGGTTCCTGTTCGACGACCACGGCAAAATCACTTTTGGCACGTTGGAAAACATCAGCGAGAGAAAAGAGGCGCAGGAAAAACAGGAGCAGTTGATCAAGGAGTTGCTGGACCTCAAGAAGAAGCTGGAAATTTCGGTCCGCACCGATCCTTTGACCGATCTGCCGAACCGCAGGGGATTATCTGAAAAACTGGAATACGAGAAAATCCGTTTCGACCGCAGTCAGAACCCGTTCACCATCAGCATGGGAGACATTGATCATTTCAAAAATATCAACGACACCTTCGGCCACGACGCGGGAGACTGCATTCTGGCCTGGATCGCGAGGCTGTTGAAAGAAAACTCCCGGAATCAGGATATCGTGTCGCGGTGGGGCGGCGAGGAATTCATCATTCTGCTCCCGGAAACGGACCTGAAGAACGGGGCCATCCTTGCGGAAAAACTGAGAGCCAAAATCGAAAGCGAAGTCTTCGTCTACCACGACCAGGAAATCCCGGTCACCATCAGCTTCGGCCTGAGCGTGTTCAACCGGCAAGGCTTGAAGATCGAAGACGTGGTCAAACAGGCCGACCAATGCCTGTATGAAGCGAAGGGCCAGGGACGCAACAAGGTAATCTTCAAAAATATCTCTTGATTGATCGCCGACCCAAACCGTACCTTTCGCCGGACAAAACTTTATTTGGCAACAAAAGAAGAAAGTGATGTCCTGCGTGTGTCTTAGAAGGACGGATTACTGGATTCACTCATCCATATCGTCGAAGACGCCGGAGGCGAGGCTTTTGCGGGCGGTGCGGGCTTCCTGTTCGGCGCGCGTGATCCCCTGGTCATAATCGTTGTGATCCACAAATCTTAATACCGGCGCCATCTCCGGATACCTCCGCAGGTACAGTTTCGTCATGGTCTGGCAGACGCGGCGGTACTTGGGATGGCCCGCCTTCTGCGTGCGCAGTTCGGTGAAGTGGCCCAATTCCCGGAGATTCATCCCCATGTTCCACCGGATGAAATGATTGAACAGGGAGGCGTATTGCGCTTCGGCGCGCATCCCCGCCCTGATCAGATCGCCGTACAGATTCTCCGCCCGATCGAAACACTCCTGAGCTGCGTCTCCCTGGCCGATTTCCTGAATCTCCTCCGGGATCGAATAGCCCAGCAATACTCCCATGTCCTGCCTCTGCTGGGTCAGCATGCGATGCCTCTGCAGGTCGCGGTACTCGCCGAACCCGGCGATGATGTCGAAGTTGACGGGATAGCCGTATTCGAGCGCGCGGCCCGGGCGGTCGCGTTTCGATTGCCGTTCGCCGATGTACACCGCAAAAATTTCCTTTTGCTTCGCTTCCGGCAGTGCGCGGACGATCCGGCGAATTTGCCCGGTCGGGTGCTGAACGTAAGGAAAGATCATCGACGCCAGCAGATTGACCCAATAGTCCTCATCCCGGTCCTCCAGCAGAACCACTTCCGGCGACGAATCGATGCTCACCCCCTGCAACAGATCGTCGCACAGGGTCTGCATGGCGTGGTCGATTTTCACCCGGTAATCGTTTTTGGCGGCGCGTTTGATGAACGTCGGAATCAGGTGGTTGAGGGCGTCCCTGATTTTTTCCGCGAGATCCGGCGCCTCCATTAAATCCTGGCTGAGCAGTTTGGAGATGAGCCCTGAATAAAAACGCCCGTTGCCGACCAACCCCAGATTCGCCTGCGTCGCGGCCGGCAGGATACAGCGGATCACGTCGCACGCCGCACTGCGGATGGTGAAGTTGTAGGCGATGCGATGCGCGCGGCGCTCGTTGTCGTCCACCAGGTCCTTCAATCCGGCTTTGCGGGTGCCGCCGTTGCGTTCCACTTCGATGGGAAATTGTTCCGCGGGCAAACGTTTCCGAAAAAGCTCCTGCATCGGCTCGACCATGGAGGCGTAGGTCTCGAAAATAAAATCCATCGTCTGCACGTAGGCCTCCTTCAAACCGGAGGCCATGATGTTGGCGGGGCAGACGTAACGCCACCGCCCTTCCCTCTGCTGGTCGTACAGCACGTAGCGGGTGGACTCTTCGATGGGCGATCCGCCGATCCGACAGTCCTCGATGATTTTCGTCATGAGGTTGGAGATTTCCTCGATGCACAGAGGCGCGACCGCCAGCTCCGCCACCGACTCGTCGCCGAATTTGTTGACGACGCGGTCGATCATTTCACTGCCCTTGACCTCGTTGGGGGTGCCGTCGGGGTTGAGGAACTCGCGCACCACGGTTTCCTTGAAGCCGGTGGGGGCGCGGCTGTACCGGGCGAGCGCCGCGCCGATCACCTCCGGGTTGAGGTTCTTCAGCGAAAACACCTTGGCCTCCACGTCGGTCACGTAAGGACCGAGGAGGGTTTTCTCGCGGTCGGTCAACTCATCGGTTCGTTTGGGTTTCATCGATGGGGTCTTTGGCGCACCGGAAACCGGTGTCGTTGAAACGGACTTCGGGACGGCTCCACCGGCGGAACGCGCTGTGCAGGGTGTCTTCGTAATTTACCCACGATCCGCCGCGCACCACCTTGAATTTGCCGGTCTTCGGTCCTTTCGGATTTTTGTTTATTTTCTTGCTGTAATAATGCCGGTCGTACCAGTCGGCCACCCATTCCCAGGCGTTGCCTGCCAGATCATGCACGCCGTAAATGGATGCTCCGCCGGGATAGAAACCCACGTCGGTCATGGTGAACACCCCCCGCCACTTCCTGCGGTAGGTGGCCTTGCCGGGCGGCGGTCTGTTGCCCCAGGGGTATAGGTTGCCGACGGGCCCGCGTGCGGCCTTTTCCCATTCCGCCTCGGTGGGCAGGCGCTTGCCGCGCCACTTACAATAGACCGCCGCATCGTACCAGTTCACCTGGGTCACCGGCTGATTGCTGATCTGTTTGAGAAAACTTCTTCCCTTCCATAAATTACCCTGGCGGCAGGCGTCGGTTGCGCAGGTGTCGTCCAGGGCGGGACGGTGCCCGGTGGCGTTTACGAACTCCAGATAGCTTGCGTTGGTAACTTCGTACACATCGATCCAGTATCGGTCGAGATAAACGAAATGGCTGGGGGATTCATCCTTGAACCACCAGCGCGAACAGGTCTTGTCCACCCGGGTGCACATCTCCAGCATGTGACTCACCTGATCGAAGGCCAATCCCATCCTGAACCGGCCGGCGGGAATTTCGACCATATCTGAAAACTGGCGCCTTACATCGGCCGGCTCATTTACGGTATCGGCATGGATCAACGGCGGCGCTCCCGGAATCAACAAAAAAACGGGAAGCATCCAAAGAACAACATTCGGGAATCGGCTGACCATCAATAATAATAAATTTATCCTGCGATGAATGGAATCAGGGGAAAGAACCTTATTCGGCGCCGGAACTTCCGGAATCGTCTCTAAACCGGGTCATCTCCTTGCCGTGAATGTAAAACAGGGAAAGCCCCAGGATCATATTTACCGTATACAGCCACGTCAACTGGCTATGATAACTGTCAAACCGGGCCTGCAATCTGAGATCGGCGGGGTTGGCCTTTTTCTGCTGATCCAGGTCGTGCATTTGCGGACGCAGGACACTGCCGATATACAGCGCCAGCACCACCATGATCGCCAGCAACACTTCCCGGGTGTATCTCTTTTTGGTCACCACCGGTTCCACGTAACCGGCCCAGCCTTTTTGCGCCGCCAGATATTTGAGGATCACCGCCGCGACCATCAAACCCATGCACCAGTAAATGATATGAACGTTAAACGCATCCATGATGCCGTTCATGATACTGCTGGCCATCGGCTTTTGTTCCTTGAGTTTGACGCGAACCACAATTTCCGTCAGGATGCCCAGCAGAAACATCCCACCGACCCAAAGGGACAGTGAAAACAGGTACAGCCAGTTGGAAATATAGATAAGACGCTTCATAAACGAACGGAGATGCTACACTCCGTCTCCCCTTTCAGAATTCACCGGTTTCCGGAAACCTTTTTGCGCAATTCCTTGAAACTGGCCTCGATCTCCCGAGCCTGTTCCTCCTTCATCCGCGTGACCGCCGGGGCGTCCCCACCCCACCAGCTTTTGACCGTCGTCCCGGTCTTGTACCGGTTGACGGAACTGAGAACGGATAAATAAATCACGCCGTACAAAACGACCACCCCATACAGAAACCACGGGATGAAAGATTTGAGCCGCTTCTGTTCCTGTTTCGGTTTACTTTCCCACCAAGCCACCAGATCACGCCATTTGGAGATCAACTTTCGCATACCATTGTCCGTAAAACGGAAACCCTCCGTAACACAAAATCAAATATTTGCCCTTCCCAGCTCAATCGCGCCATCATAGCAAAACCCTTATGGCGATACAAGTTGGCGGCCACCGGCGGCGCGGGGTTTATGCTATAGTGAGCCTGTTATACCCTTGTTTGAAACAGTTAAACCACGCACGAGGGTTCCCTTGATCGAAATTCAACCGGCCTCCCGGGTCCGAGCTACGGTTGCGGCGCCGCCGTCGAAAAGTTACACCAACCGCGCCTACATCGTGGCGGCGCTGGCCGACGGCGAAGTGCGCCTGGGAAACCCGCTATTCAGCGACGATACCCGGTACATGAGGAAAGCTCTGCTTCAGTTCGGCGTGCGGGTGGTGGAAGAAGAACGCGCCGCCGTGGTGCAGGGCCGAGGCGGTCGCCTGCAACTTCCCGGAGAAGAAATCTTTGTCGGCAACGCAGGCACCACCATGCGCTTTCTGACCACCTTCGCCGCGCTGGCGCCGGGGGTGACCCGCCTGACCGGCGACGATCACATGCAAGAACGGCCCATCGAGGATTTGCTGATGTGTCTCCGGCAGATGAATCTCAAGGCCGAGTCGCTCCAGAGCAACGGCTGTCCCCCGATCGAAATCCACGGCGGCCACCCGCCGGGCGGCACGGTCACCCTGGCCGGGGACAAAAGCAGTCAGTACCTCACTTCCCTGCTCCTCTCGGCGCCCTACTTTCAAAACGACACCGTGATCGACATCGAAGGCGAACTGACCTCCAAATCCTACGTCGACATCACCCTCGACATCATGCAGACCTTCGGCGTGGCTGTACTCAATGAGTTTTACCGGAAGTTCACCGTCCCTGCGGGCCAGCGCTACTTCGCCCGGTCTTATCAGATAGAGGGCGATGCCTCCAGCGCCTCCTATTTTTTCGCGGCGGCGGCGGTAACCGGCGGAGAGGTGTCGGTCACCAACCTCAACCCGGACAGCGTTCAGGGAGATATCCGGTTTCCGGAGGCGCTCGAACAAATGGGTTGCCGGGTGAAGCGCAGCGGAGAAAAAATCACGGTTTTTGGAAACCCTTTGCGCGGAATCACCATCCATATGAACGACATGCCGGATGTGGTGCAAACTTTGGCGGTGGTCGCGCTGTTCGCCGAGGGGAAAACCACGATGACCGGAATCGGCAACCTGAGAATCAAGGAAACGGACCGGATCGCCGCTTTGGCCAACGAACTCACCCGGCTGGGCGCCTCGGTCGAAGCGGGGGACGATTATTTGATCATCGAGCCGGGGACGCATCGGCCCGCCGAGGTGGACACCTACGACGACCACCGCATGGCG
>CAYPKH010000137.1:0-5613 GCA_964411245.1 uncultured Nitrospina sp. | reverse complement strand
CCGAAAGCCAAATCCGCACCGTGGAATTTCAAGGCTTGATGCAAGCCATCGAACGCAAAATCCACTGAGGCCTTCATGCTTCAGGAAATCCGGATCACCAACTTCGCCATCATCGAAAACCTCGCCATCGAGTTTCATTCCGGCCTTAACATATTGACCGGTGAAACCGGCGCGGGGAAATCGATTATTATCGACGCGCTCAACCTGATTCTGGGCGGCCGCGCGGACACCGACACCATTCGCTCCGGCGCTTCCACCGCCACGGTCGAGGCCTGCTTCACCCTCGACGACCCCAAAACGCAGGCGATGATCGCCGATCTCGGCATTGACGTGGAAAACGGCGAAGTGATCATTAAACGCATCATTTCCAACAGCGACAAAAACCGGGCCTACCTCAACAACAGCAACCTCACCGTCGCCGCCCTGTCCGCCATCGGCGACCGGCTCATCGACCTCCACGGCCAGCACGATCACCAGTCTCTGCTCCATCCGGAAACGCACGTCGACCTTCTCGATCATTACGGCCGGCTGATGAAGGACCGCGCCGAGTTTCAGGAACACTACGCCGCGTACCAGAAAACCCTGCAGACGCTGAAGCAGATGCAAACCAGTCAGGGCGAGCGGCTGCAACGCCAGGACCTGCTCAATTTTCAGATCGGTGAAATCGACCTGGCCGGTCTGTCCGTCGGCGAAGACGACGACCTGAAAAATGACAAGAATAAATTGAATCACGCCGAAAAACTCCACCAGTCCGTGCAGAACGCATTGGACACCCTGGCGGATGCCGACGGGTCGGCTTTAGAGTTGCTGGGGCGGGTGGACCGCGAACTGCAGGGCCTGCCGGAAATCGACCCCGCCCTGGAAACCCAGGCCCAGCGCGGGCAAACCGCCTACCTGGAAGTGCAGGAGCTGGCCGAGGAGTTGCGGGATTATCAGAAAACGATTGAGTTCAACCCGGCGCGCCTGGAGGAAATCGAAGACCGTCTGGCGGAAATCAACGGACTGAAACGCAAGTACGGCAACGACATCGCCACCATCCTCGAATACCGGAAAACCATCGGCAGCGAACTCGAAGCGCTTTCGCTGGGTGAAGAATCCATCGACGCGTTAAAAGAGGAAATCAAAACGCAGGAGGAGGCGTTGGCCGGACTCGCCGTCGAGCTGGCAAAGCACAGAGAACAGGCGGCGGAGAAACTCAAAAAAGCGGTGGAAAAAGAACTGAAGGATTTGAACATGAAACACGTGCTGTTCGGCGTGTGCTTTGTGTACGAGACAGACGCAGAGGGTTTCACCACCTATAAAAATAAAAAAACCCGGACGCACGCCAACGGTATCGGCGAAATCGAATTTCTGTTTTCCCCCAATCCGGGAGAAGAGTTGCGCCCGCTGGCGAAGATCGCCTCCGGCGGCGAAATTTCACGGGTGATGCTGGCGCTGAAATCCATTCTGAACGAGCAGGATCCGGTACCGGTCATGGTGTTCGACGAAGTGGACAGCGGCATCAGCGGCGGCGTGGCGGAAAAGGTCGGTGTCAAGCTGAAAAAAATTGCGGAGCAGAAACAGATTCTCTGCATCACCCACCTGCCGCAAATCGCCGGCATGGCGGACTCCCATTACCGGGTACACAAAACCGTCTCCGGCAAGCGCACCCGCTCCACCATCATCGAGCTGGACTACGAACACCGCGTGGAAGAGATCGCCCGCATGTCCGGCGGCGAAACCATCACCGAGACCACCCTCAAACACGCGCGGGAAATGATCAAGTAATCACTCTCCCGCATCATTCTCAGCAACATGTTGTCACCCTGAGCCTGTCGAAGGGTGGCGCTACAATATCAGGGTCATGCTTAGACAAGCTCAGCCTGACACGCAGGATGAATCCCCCCAGCCCCCTTTACAAGGGGGAGCAAACCACCTCTCACCTTAATCCTCTCCCCAAAGGGGAGAGGAAAATTTTCTTTCTCCATGTTCCATGCTCCTTGTTCCGGTCTTTAATGATTTACTTGCTCTGGGCCTGTTGGGCGACGGCCTCGGCGGCTTTTTTCGCGGCTTCGGGATCGCCCAGGTAATAGTGCTTGATGGGCTTTAAAACCTGATCCAGTTCGTAGACCAGCGGGATGCCGGTGGGGATGTTGAGTTCGGTGATGTCCTGTTCGCTGATGCCGTCGAGGTGCATGACCAACGCACGCAGGCTGTTGCCGTGGGCGCAGATCAATACCCGCTTGCCGGATTGGATGGCGGGCACGATCTCGTCGAACCAGTAGGGCAGAAACCGCGCCACGGTTTGCTTGAGCGATTCGGTGCGGGGCAACTCGTCCGGGTTGACTCCGGAGTAACGCGGATCATTGTGCGGCAGCCGGTCGTCGCCTTCGGACAGAGGCGGCGGGGGAATATCGTAACTGCGGCGCCAGATTTTCACCTGATCGGCGCCGTGCTGTTCGGCGGTTTCAGTTTTGTTAAGTCCCTGCAGGTTGCCGTAATGCCTTTCGTTCAACCGCCATGAACGATGCACCGGAATCCACATCAGATCCATCGCGTCGAGGGTGATCCACAGCGTGCGGACGGCCCGCTTGAGCACCGAGGTGTACGCCACGTCAAAGGTCAGCCCGGCATCGAGGATCGCCTGCGCGCCGGCCCGCGCCTCTTGGCAGCCCTGATCGGTGAGATCGACGTCAATCCAGCCGGTGAAACGGTTTTCGAGGTTCCAGGTACTCTGTCCATGCCGCATCAGCACCAGTTTATACATGCCATTGTTCCTTCATCAATCAAGTCTCCGGCTCGCGGCGGGGGTTTCCCAAGAAACCCGGATTGTAACCCATCTCCCGGAAAAAGGCGATGCGGAAGGCGGCCACCCCGTAATGAGGCCGATGGCCGCCGCGCCATCGATGGCAACGGTCTGCAACCCTTCGCTCAATCCAGAGTATACAGAACGCCGGTAAAGGTTTAAAATTTTTATGATGGGGCTGGGATTCGACCGGGAGGGCTAATGACCGATTCTGAAGAAACGGAATTCAAATCCATTACACGCGCCTTCTTCGAGAAAGAATGGAAGGACGGCTTTGATATTTTCTATCAAGTCCCCGTCGGGGACCGCAAGAAATACATCAAATTCGCCGAATACGATCCCCGCGATTTTTCCCGCCTGGACGCCATCCTTCAGGAAAAGCATCACGCAGTTTTTTACATCAAGGAAACCGATCTTTATAAATATTACAAGTTCAATATTCTGAAACACCTGTTGCTGGGGCTGGTGCAGGACAAGCCGCCGGTCAAGGAGGTGTTCCAAAGGGTGTACCCGGTCGCCACCCGCATTCTGCAGGACTATCTGGACATTCCCGCCTCCGACCGGTTTCTGGATCTGCTGGATGAAATCCCCAAGGTGCTGGCGGAAGCCGTCGGGCCGGCCAACCTGCCGTTTCGCGATCTGTTCTCGATCACTTTAAAGGAAAACGCCACGCATGTGCATTGCGTGAACGTGGGATTGTACTGCCTGTGTCTGGGCCGGGAGTTGAACATGAGCCGGGAAGACCGGGAGACGCTCTGCCTGGGAGGCCTGCTGGCGGATATCGGGAAAAAATACATTCCGAAGGAGGTGATGTTCAAGGAACAGGAGTTGACGCATGAAGACCTGCGGAGCATCCGGCGTCACCCCTCCCTCGGCAGACAGGCCCTGAACGATCTGAAGCGCTATCCCGAAACAGTGCTTCTCATGGCGGGGGAACACCACGAAAGTTTTGACGGCACCGGGTACCCGATGGGTTACGCGCGGGAAAAAATCAACAGCGCGGCGCGCATCTGTAAAATCATGGACGTGTTCAACGCGCTGACCAGCCGGCGGTCTTACCGCGAAGTGATGACCCCGATACAGGCCCTCAGGCTGATGAAGGAAAAAATCGGTGAACAGTTCGACCCGCACCTCCTGAATGCGTTCATCCTGCATACGGGAAAATGAGACCCCCCGGCGCCTTATCCCTGGGCGTCTTCCTGCCGAGTGAAAGTCCTGCCGGTCCTCTCCTCCGGTTCGCGCGACACTTCTTCCAGCATCAACTGACAGATACGCGTTTCCCCCGGCGTCACCTCGATGGCAAACGGACCGTGGTTGAACATCTCAAGGGTGATCACCCCGAGGCCGGTGCCGCAATGGATCATCGGCGCGGTCATGTGCACCGAGAACCCCAGCCGCGCCAGACTGCTTTTGCCCTCGACCCGTCCCGCGAGCTTCGACCCGGCGGGGAACCGGACCTTTTCAAAGGTGGAGCCCAGGTACACCCGGTTGGGCTCCAGCAGATATTTTCCGGACGGCTGTTTCGCCACCTCCACCTGATAGCGCTTCGAAAATTCCCGGTAGTCGTATTCGTCCAGATTGATTTTCAGATGTTCGTTGTCCGGCCGCGTCAATTCCGGATCCCAGATCCACAACGGCTCCCCCATGTGCAGGTCGATGGAGGTGGTGTCGATGTCGTCCTTGCGGGGAGCGGGTTCGATGATCATCCGCCCCTCCGCCAGCGCCTTGTGAATATCGTCGCCGCTTAAAATCATACGCCCACTGTTTTCCTGATGAGGGTTTCGTTCACGCCGTCCTCCGTGTTCTGCTGCGTGCCCAAAATGAGATATTCCTGATTGCCCTTCTGCCCCTTGATGGGCGAGCGGCAGATATTGTGAAGACACCAACCCGCGTCTTCCACAAATTGTTTCAACTCCAGCAATACCTTCATATGTTTGTTGAGGTCGGTGATGATGCCTTTGTTCTCTACTTCGTCTTTACCCACTTCAAACTGCGGTTTGACCAGCGCGATCCACTGGCCGCCCGGCTTTAAAATTTTAAATACGGCGGGCAGAATCAGCTTGAGGGAAATGAACGCGACATCGATCACCGCCCAATCCGGCGCCTCGCCGCCCAACGCGTCCAAGGACATCTCCCGCGCGTTGGTGCGGTCGACCACCACCACCCGGTCGTCCGATTGCAGTTTCCAGTCGAGCTGGCCGTAACCGACGTCGACGGCGAACACCTTTTTAGCGCCATGTTGCAAGAGGCAATCGGTGAAGCCGCCGGTGGACGCGCCGATGTCCACCGCCGTCTGCCCTGCCGGATGGACGCCGAAATCCTTAAGCGCCTGCGCCAGCTTCAATCCGCCGCGGCTGACATAAGGGTTCGGGTCGTCCTCTACCGAAACGTCCGCGTCCTCGGCCACCATGCGCCCTGGCTTGTCCGCCGGCTGGCCGCCAATGCGGACCCGGCCCGCGAGAATCAGGCTCTGCGCCCGCTCCCGCGAGGAGACCAGTTTTTTTTTACCAGCAGTTGGTCGAGGCGGAGTTTTTTAACGGTCGTCATCCTCGTTGTCCTCATCCCCGACGGGGAACAACTCCGCCACCAACTCGCCTTTCTGGTTTTTGGTGAGCTTTTCGATTTTCTGTTCCGCCTCGTTCAGTTTTTTGGAACAGACGCGCGACATCTTGATCCCTTCCTCAAAAATTTCCAGGGACTTGTCGATGTCCAGCTCGCCCTTTTCCAGTTCCTCGACGATTTGCTCGAGGCGGTTCATCGCCTTTTCAAATTTTATTTCAGCCATAACGTTTCTCCCGATCCTTATTCTATCGTTTCATCCACCGTGG
>CAYPKH010000136.1:0-5641 GCA_964411245.1 uncultured Nitrospina sp. | reverse complement strand
AATAAAACCACCCTACCTTGCCCCCCTACTTGGGCACCACATTGGCTATCGCATTCCATACCTGAAAAAATTCCTCGTGGCCGCTGCGGAGGGGTCTGCCGGAAATCTGCGCCAGCGAGGAGTCCAGCAGATTGAGCTCGCCCACCCCCCGGTGCCGGACGATCCTCTGTTTCAATTCGCGGACGTACCGTTCCTGCTCCGGATTCAACCCATTGAGATGAGCCAGAATTTCAGCGGAGCTTCGAAACAGAACCTTGCCGCCGTTCTTTGACCCGTTCTCATCATCCGTTTGAGTTATGGCCTTCAGGCAGTCTCCCAAAAGACCGCTCCAGTGGTCGTAATCCTCGCGCAACGGCACGGCCCGTCCGCCGAACGTGTCGGTCAACATCCCCATCAGCAGACTGATGACGATATTGCGTTGCTCGAAAGGCACCGGCAGCTCCGGGTGTGAACGATGCAGACCCTGCAACAGTTCGGCGGCGATCTCGGTGCTGGCATTGGCTTTGCGAAACAGATGAACTCCGGTTTCGGTAATCGCCGCGCTGTCGGTTCCGAAATGATGATCGATTTCGATCGAGGGGATTCCCCGGTTCAGGAAACAGTCATAAAACGTCTCCAACAGAGGAACCAGCCGGGCATGCGCGGTGTCGCAAAACACCACCGTATCGACTTCGTTTTGCAGGGACTTCAGCTCGGCTTCGTCCTCCACCACGGCAATGTTGTTGTACTGGATGATATCCTTCATGAACTGCAGGTTGGCTTTCAGGGGACTCGGAAAAAACAGGGTGGCTTTTTTTCCCAGGAGACGCAGATACAGACCCAGGGCGAGCATGGTCCCCAGGGCATCCGCATCGGGGTAGGCGCTAAACAGGAAATGGCGGCCCTGGCGAAACCGCTCGATCGCAAGATGGCGGTTCTCACGCCAGCGTTCGCCGGACATGGGAACTTTCAGGTTGAGCATGACTGAACCCCCCGGGCAGAGTCATTGGAATGACAGCATCGGCTGAGCCTAAGAAGAAGGCCCCGCCGGTTTAATTATCCGAAGGATCCCGATCGAATATTTCGTTGTAATCGTCCGGCAACTCGACACTGGACAAATCCGAACGGCACCAGTCGTCGTTCGGGTCGATCCGGTCATCCTCCTCGAAGGCGCCGGCTTTTTTGGCCTCTTCGTAAAACGTGGATTGGACGATGGCCTGGATATTGAGACTCTGGCACCGGCAGGCGGTCTTGCCTTTTTCGAATGGGGTATCCTTGGACAGGCACATCACGAACCCGCAATCGTCGCACCGGTATTGGTTGTGCGTCTGATTGAAGTCGGGTTGGATCAACCGCCCGCGGCACTGGTTACAAATGGGCAGATATTCCGGGGTGTAGTCGGAGAAAATACTCTCCACCCCGCAATCCGTACATTCGATCAGTAAATCATGAGGATTTTCAATCGCCACGCCTTGCCTCCTGAAACCAAAAGGTTCCTTCAATTAAGATTCTGAATGATCTTTGCCCATCGTGGACTGGGACATATCAAAACCCATTTTCTCCAGATCGCCGCGGGAAAAGGGACACTTGCCGGCCGCCAGTCTCTCGGCACCGGTTTGGGGGGCGGCTTCATCTTTCTCGACATCGCCCGCTTCCGCCATGATCATCCAGGACAGCGCGTCGATCTTCTGCTGTTTGTCATCGGCGTATTCTTTCAAGGTCTGTTTCGTTTCCTCGTGGACGGCGTTGTCCATGGCAATGATATATTGATCAAGAGCCTGTTGCTCGTATTCGACAGCCTGCTTTAATGCGTCGATGGAAGTGGGCATAACTGAAAGTCTCCTTCTATATAAATGGCCTGGGAATAAGTTGTATAGAATATATCAAAAAGGAGTAGGAAAAGACAAGCAAAACGCCCCCGGCCCTCAAGGACGGGACTTTCCGGCTTCCCCAGGGGGACACCGGGCCGGGATCTTCTCCGCCGCACCGCGCGGGTTTACATTCCCCCGAAACCGTTCTATAAAGGGATATTATGGCTGAGGACCCGAGACTGGCAGACATCATCCACCAAGGGCCGGAAGGCCGGGTCGTCCTCCTGGGATTCCCCTCGGATGCCGGGGTGGAAATCAACGGGGGACGCGTCGGGGCCCGCCACGGCCCGGAAAAGTTCCGCGCCTGGATGCGCCGCTACGGCACCGCTGACAACCCGGAAGTGAACATCGACCTGTCCGGTATCACGATTGCCGATGCCGGAGACATCCCCGCCGGCCTGCCGCTGGAACAATCCCATACCGCCCTGAGTGAGAAAACGGCATCCATTATACAGAACGGCGGCATCCCCTTCGTCGTCGGCGGCGGCAACGACCAGTCCTGGCCCAACGCCTGCGCCCTGCTCGACGCGAGACCGGACCGTCCGGTCGGCGTCATCAATATCGACGCGCACCTCGACGTGCGTCCCCTGAACGACGGCCGGGCCCACAGCGGTTCGCCGTTTCGCCTGCTCCTGGAAGACGCCCGCTTTTCGGGATCGCAGTTCATCGAATTCGCCGCCCAGGGAAGCCAGGTCAGCCGCGAGCATGCGCGTTATGTAAAGGAAAAAGGAGGCCAGATCATCTGGTATTCGGAGGTGTCGCGCGGCGATGCCGCGGCGGAAGCGTTCCGCAACGCCCTTGGCCGCCTGTCCTGGAAATGCGATTCCCTGTTCGTCAGTTTCGATCTGGATTCCATCCGTGCGTCCGAAGCCCCCGGCGTGTCCTGCCCCGGCATCATGGGTCTGCGCGCCAAGGAAGCGTTCGAGATGGCGTTCGCCGCCGGGGCGCATCCCAAAGTCGATCTGTTCGACCTGTCGGAATACAATCCGGTCATCGAAGAAGAACGAACAGGCCGGCTGGCAGTCGGCCTCTTCTACCATTTTTGCCTCGGCGTCGCCTCGCGAACGAAGGATACAGCATGAGCCGAAATTCCTCCGCACGCACTCCCGCACAGCGTCCCATGGCCATGAACCGGCGTCCCAAAAAAGCGCCGCGCGCGTCCACCTCGCTCAAGCTCAAATGCGCCGACTGGGATACGGAAGCCGCCCTGCGCATGCTCCAGAACAATCTCGACGACCGCGTCGCGCTCGACTGGCAACAGCTCATCGTCTACGGCGGCACCGGCCGTGCCGCGCGCAACTGGCAGGAGTATCATCGCATCGTCGCCGCACTCAAACGGCTGAAGCGCGATGAAACGCTGTGCGTGCAATCCGGCAAACCGGTGTACATCGCACCGACCCATCCGGACGCGCCGCGTGTCATCATCGCCAATTCCAACCTGGTTCCGAGTTATGCCACGCAGGAGCATTTCGATCACCTCGACCGGCTGGGTCTCATGATGTACGGCCAGATGACGGCGGGAAGCTGGATTTACATCGGCACCCAGGGCATCCTGCAGGGCACCTATGAAACCTTCGGCGCCTGCGGGCAGATCGATTTCCATTCGCACAGCCTGAAAGGGAAATGGATCGTGACCGCCGGACTCGGCAACATGGGCAGCGCGCAACCGCTGGCGGGCACCATGAACGAAGCCTGCATCCTGGTGGCCGAAGTCAACCCCGCGCAAATCGAACGCCGCCTCAGGGAAGGTTTTCTTGACCGCGCCGCCACTTCACTGGATGAAGCTTTAACGATCATCGATGAGGGACTGGCCAGTGGACAAGCCGTCAGTGTCGGCCTGCGGGCCAACGGCGCCGCCATCGCCCGGCAACTGCTCGACCTCAAGCGCATTCCGGATATCGTCACCGACCAGACCCCGGCACACAACCTCATGGACTACGTGCCGGAAGGTAAAGACTATCCAACGCTGATGAAACTCAAGGTGCGCGACCCGGACGAATACCGCAAGCGTTCGCTCGCCACCGCCGTCAAACACACGCAAGCGCTGATCGATCTGCAAAAAAAGGGCGCGGTGGTGTTCGACTACGGCAACAACCTTCGCGGCCAGGCGGAACTCGGCGGCCTCCAAGTCCGCAAGCCGGACGGCACGTTTATCTATCCCGGTTTCGTTCCGGCCTACGTCCGCCCGCTGTTCTGTGAGGGGCAGGGACCGTTCCGCTGGGCCATTCTTTCCGGCAGGAAAAAGGATTTGTGGACCGTCGACCAGGCGGTGATCGACACCTTTCCCAAAAAGAAAGCGCTCCACCGCTGGATCGAAAAAGCACAGGCCCGGGTGCCGGTTCTGGGACTGCCGACGCGAGTCTGCTGGCTGGGCTACGGCGAACGCGCCAAAATGGGACAGGTCATGAACGATCTCGTGAAAAAAAAGAAAGTGGCCGCACCAATCGTTATCGGGCGCGACCATCTCGACTGTGGAAGTGTCGCCTCCCCCAACCGGGAAACCGAGGCCATGCAGGACGGCAGTGACGCGGTAGCGGACTGGCCGTTACTGAATTTCGCGCTCAACGCCGTCTCCGGAGCCAGCTGGGTCAGCTTCCATCACGGCGGGGGCGTCGGTATCGGCAACTCCCTGCACGCCGGGATGGTGATCGTTGCCGACGGCACCAAACGGAAAGCGGCGCGGCTGGAACGGGTGCTCACCAACGACCCCGGACTGGGGGTTGCCCGCCATGCCGATGCGGGGTACGATACCGCCAGAAGGGTCGCCCG
This sequence comes from uncultured Nitrospina sp., assembly GCA_964411245.1. Lineage (GTDB taxonomy): Bacteria > Nitrospinota > Nitrospinia > Nitrospinales > Nitrospinaceae > SZUA-226. Next base: position 1,022 of record CAYPKH010000136.1, on the reverse strand, counting down.
CCAGCGCAAGGTCCCTCTTCCCAAACCCTGAACGGGTGGCGAACCGCCACAGGTAATTTTAAAACCTCTTCCCTCAAGGGGAGTGCACAGGGTAACGGGCTTTTGATTTTGCTCCCCCTTGTAAAGGGGGCCGGGGGGATTCTTCCTTTAGGTCATGCTGAGCCTGTCGAAGCATGACAAGGTTATGCAAAAGTCTCACATTTAGGGACTCCATGAGCGATATCCTCTGTTTCCGCAACATCGGCCAACTGGTGCAGGCCGACGCCTCCACCCAACCGGGCATCCGCCTCCGCAAAAACTGTGCCCTGCTGGTCGAGAACGGACGCGTTCATAAAATCCTGAAGGACTCGGACATCAAATCCTCGAAAGGCTACGATAAGGTGGTGGACTGCCAGGGCCGGGCGGTGGTGCCGGGTTTCGTCGACTGCCATACCCATCTCATCTACGCCGGGGAGCGCAAGGATGAAATGGTCGACCGCATGCGCGGGGTCACTTACATGGAAATCCTCGACAACGGCGGCGGCATTCTGAACACCGTCCAGGCCACGCGCAGGGCCACCGAAAAGGAGTTGTTCGACGCCGCCCGAAAACGCATGAAACGCATGATGGCCCTCGGCACCACAGCGTTCGAAATCAAGTCCGGCTACGGCCTCAATCTCAAAGCCGAAATGAAAATGCTGACTGTCGGCAGAAAACTGCGTGCATCCCTCAAGGTGCCGGTCACCCTCACCTACCTCGGCGCGCACACGGTACCCGACGGCAACGACCGGGAGGCTTATCTGGAAGACATTATCGATCACCTGCCGCGCTTTCGGGGACTGGCGGACGGGGTCGATATCTTCTGCGAAAAAGACGTGTTCACCGTGGCGGATATGAGACGGCTGTTCCTGCAGGCGAAGCTATTGGGGTTTGATTTGCGCGCGCACGTCGAGGAGTTTTCGCATCAGGGCGGGTGCACGGAAGCGGCCAAGCTGGGGGCGCTCTCGTGCGATCATCTCGAGTACGCCGCCCCGAAGGACATC
>CAYPKH010000135.1:0-5653 GCA_964411245.1 uncultured Nitrospina sp. | reverse complement strand
CCCCCGTGAAACACGCCAAGAATCTGGCGCGTGCCCTTGCCGCCGGTCACGTAACTGTCTCCCGTGATGCCCTCCATGGCATCGACGATGATCAAATCCGGCATGACCCGGCCGGTTTTCATGCCGACGGCTTCCTTGAGTTTGTTGGAAGCGATGCGCACGTCCGCTCCTTCTTCCCGGAATTTTTTTAAAGGAATCTCCAACTCCTGCTCGTTGTAATAATCTTTTGGAATAATGATCAGTATGTTTTTACCTTCCAAACGTGCCATCCTATATTTCTCCTGTTCCTCCCGGTTACGGGAGGACTGTGCATGACCGGGTCCCCCCGGATTTGTCAAAGGGGGGCAAGGGTGTGGATATCTCCAATTTTAGAGAGTGGTTCGGATTATAGAGGAAAACCCCGATTAGTCCAATACCAGCCGGTAGAGAAAAAAATCGCCCGCCTGTTTCACCAGCCGGCCGCGATTTTTAAGAAACCGGTTCAGCGCGGTGCGGCCGGCGGGAGTGAACGCCGTATCCTTTCCGAACACGTAATTGCGGTCGAACATCAGGTGGGTGATGCCGAGAGATTTGAATTGGCCGCGCAGGCCATCGAAAGAGGCGTCCCGCGCCAGCATCGCCTGCAGGGTGTGCGCCTCAAACACGCTATCGCTGTGAAACGGCCGCTCCGCGAGGTAACCCAGATTGCGCATATACACCAGCAGGACCTTCGCCTCCTGGTCCAGCCCGTTCATGGCCCGGTACATGGGATACCGCGGGATGTTGCGGGACAGATATTGATCGCGGGTTTCCCGCCCCACCAGGTACAGGGCGGGATTTTTCTGGTGCCAGGTTTCCCAGATCAGGCTGACATTGAACAACAGCCCCAGCGCCAGGACAGCCAGATATATCTTCCCCGGCAGGTGGGACGTGTGTTCCCCGGACCGGGGGCGGGTCATCCGGTCCAGCCCCGCGACGCATAGCAGGGTCAAAGCCGTGAAGGCGGGCGCGAGGAAACGGATGTACTGGAAATTAACGAACCAGAACAGGAGCATAACCGCGGTAAACACGCCCAGGGCCGCCACCCGCAGGGAGCGGGGTTTCCATAACCCGGCGATGAGAGCGGGAATCAACAGGAAGAACACGATACCGATCCGCCCGTCAAACTTCAGCGAATGCGGCTCGGCATTAAACGTGAGGTTGTAGGGAAGCAGAAGCAGATCCCACAATCCCCGTCCCATGCCGAACAGTTTGACATATTGATCGAACATCAGCGCCCGTTGGGCGTCCCAGTTGACGCGGTCCTCCCCGCCCAAAAGCGGCATCAACAGCGGCAGAAACGGATTACCGGAATAGAGGGTGTTGCGAATCCACCACGGCGCCATGAACAGAAAAACGATGCCGCTGAAGATCAGGATCTGTTTCACCACCCGGCCGGGTGCGGTGTCCGTGCGCCCGGCGAGCACGATGCCCAGTACCGCCAGCGGCAGCAGGATCAATCCCGTCAGCTTGATGGCCCAGGCCGCGCCGGCGCACCCCGCCATGTAGAAAAACCAGAAGGGCCGGCGGGTTTCCCGCCACCGGTCCCAGGCGTAAAACGTAAAAAACATGAATCCCGCCAGCGCCAGATCGACATAGGCCGAAGCCGAAATTTCAAAAAAGGCCGGCGTGCTGAAAAACAGCACCGGCACAAACCAGACCAGGCGCGGCGACAGGTACTGCCGGCAATAAACCGTCAATCCCAAAAGCAGCAGAAACGCCATTCCCAGCCCGGACAACGCCGGGAGCGATTCCACCCCGAAGGTCATCGCGAACAGAAACACCATCTCGAACAGCAGGGGAAAAAACGAATACATGCTGTTGGGCAGGTTGATGACGCCGTGATGTTCGAGGTACGCCTTGGGAATGGCCAGGTGGTAGACCAGCGCGTCGGTTTTCACCGGCGGTGCCAAGGCCAGAATCAGGCCCAGGACGGCCAGCGCGGCCAGTATCAACACGCAGAACCCGTGAAACTCCCGGTCCGTCCGATCCTTCCCGAAAAATGTCCTGAGGGCGGGCCTAAAAACTGAAACGTCTTTCCAAAGAAGAGGCCAGGATTTGGCCGAGGCCAGAAAAATCACTCCCAGAACGATCCACCCGGTGGCCGGATACATCAGCCCGGCAAACGCCAGCGCCGTGGTCACCAGCGCGACCGTTACCAGACCCAGCAGGGTATGGAACACCATGCGCTCCAGCCTATGGGAGTAGACCGGCTTCCAGAATCGGGCCAGGGTTTCGCCCAGCAGGAAAAACGCCAGAAAAAGTATCGCAAACAGGAGAAGGTCCATGGATTGGCAGAGCGGTTCACAAAAACGGGGGGGGTCCCAAAAGGCGGGATAACCCTGAAAGAAACACCTCAGTTCTTATTTTATACCACTTTACCGGACAGGGTGAATTTTAAAGGGTTACCTCGGCGCCGGGCAGGGTGGGGGATTTCGGAAACCGGCCTGTTCGGGAATTTTGGGTTGACACAAGTTCAATATTTAATATAATTTAGCACCGTTTTTCGCCGGTGTATCGTGCGGTTTTGAGAGCCCTCTGTTTTGCCCGTGTCTGAAATTGATTATTCCGGTTATTAGTGTTTGCCGTTTGGTTTGATATGTCTTAATTCAACACCTATGAAAGGATACCACCGATGAAAAAATTTGTCGTGTTTCTGGTTTTTGTTGTGCTGATGGCGTTCGTGGTCGATACCGTTTTCGCCGCCAAAGCCAAGTGCCCCCAAAAGAGAAAGACCAAAAAAGCCCCATCCAGTCTTTACAAAAAAGCTATACCTGCTAAAGCCGACGCCGCCGCAGGCAAAAAAATCTATGTCAAGACCGCCAAACCCATGGCCTGCCTGATGTGTCATGGCAAAAAAGGCGACGGCACCGGCAAGCTGGGTGCGGCTTTGACCCCGAAACCCCGCAACTTTAAATGCAAGAAAACCATGAAAGACGTGACTCCGGGTCAAATGTTCTGGATCATCAAAAAAGGCTCGAAGGGAACCGGCATGATTGCTCAGAAAACTCTCAAGGACAAAGATATCTGGAATGTCATCAAGTACATCCGTACGAAATTTATGAAGTAGGTTTTAAAATCTTCACCAGGGGCAGAGCGCGTTTCGCGCTCTGCTCTTTTTTTTGCGCACGGCCTGCAAATCTCCGCAAGGTATGGTAACGTTTCTCCCGAAAAGGAGATCAGGCATGCGGCGACGGGTTCCCTCCATACAATCGTTTTACCAGACTGGATGCCGGGTCCTGGCCCTGGGCTTTTTGCTGTTTCCGTTTTCTTCGGCAACCGCGGCGGACCGTCTGGGCACCCCGCAGCATCCCGTCCGCATGATGTTCGTGCCTTCCGGCGAAGCGCAGACCATTCTGGAAGGCGGCGAGGAAATCGCCCGGCGCCTGCAGAAAATCACCGGCCTGCATTTCAAAACCTCGATCGCCACCAGCTATGCCGCCGTTATCGAGGCCATGGGCGCGGGCAAGGTGGACATCGGCTGGCTCGCCACCTTGGCCTACGTGCTGGCGAAACAGAAATACGACGTCGACTTACTGCTGATCGTAGTCCGCTTCGGCAGTCCCTTTTACCGGGGGCAGATCGTCACCCGCGCCGACAGCGGCATTCACCAGCTGTCCGACCTGAAAGGCAAAAAATTCGCGTTCGTGGATCCCGCTTCCACCTCCGGCCATTTGTATGCCAAAACGCTGTTGCTGTCGAAGGGATTGAATCCCGACCGCCTGTTTGCGCAATCCCTGTTTGCCGGTTCGCACAACGCGGTGATCCTGTCCGTCCTTAGGGGGGCAGTGGACGCCGGGGCGACGTATGACGACGCCCGCGCCGCCGTCGCCAAGACCTATCCCGAGGTGTTCACAAAAATCCGCGTGATCGCTTACACTCAAGACATTCCCAACGATACCGTATCGGCGCGAAAGGGTCTCGACCCGGTGATCCGGCAGAAAATCACAACCGGGCTGATGCGATTGGCGAAAACCCCGGAAGGTGCCAAGGTACTCAAACGCGTGTACGGCATCAGCGGGTTGATGGACTTCGACGCGTTTTTCGATCCGGTGCGCGAGGCAGGGCGCCTGCTTCACCTGGATTTAAAGAAAACCAACCCTTAACCGAACCCGGGCGATGTTGCGTCTCGAACAGGTTTCCAAAATTTACGGCGATGGCACCCGCGCTCTGCAGGATGTGTCGCTGACCCTCGCGGCCGGGGAGTTCGTGGTCATCCTCGGCCGCAGCGGCGCCGGCAAGTCCACTCTCCTGAGATGCATCAACCGCCTGGTGGACCCTACCACCGGCAAAATATTTTTCGAGGATCAGGAGGTGACCGCCATGGACGGCAAACGTCTGCGATCCCTGCGCCAGCAGATCGGGATGATTTTTCAGGATTACAACCTGGTGGACCGTCTGTCGGTGCGGACCAATGTTCTTGCCGGCGCACTGGGGCGAACCTCGGCCTGGGTGGCGCTGGTCAATCATTTTGCGAAGGCAGATGTTGATGCCGCACGGCACCATCTGGAGCGGCTGGAGATCGGCGGCAAGGCCGGTCAGCGGGCGGACCAGTTGAGCGGCGGCCAGCGACAAAGAGTGGGCATCGCCCGCGCCCTCATGCAGCAACCGAAAATCATCCTGGCGGATGAGCCGGTGGCCAGCCTCGATCCCGCCACCGCCCGCACCATCCTCGACATTCTGCGCCGCATCAACCGGGAAGACGGGGTGACGATTCTCTGCAACCTGCACCTGCCGGAACTGGCGCGCGAATACGGCCAGCGTATCGTCGCCATGCAAAAAGGGAAGGTGGTCTATGACGGCCCGCCGGACGGTCTTACCCGGGAAATGGCCGACCGGCTGTACCGGTCGGACCACCCGGAAGCGGGAGAAACCGCCTGACCGTCCTGTCCCGCTGGCTGGAAGTCTTGCCCATTGTATTGAAAAACAAGCACTTACGATATATCCGGAGTTTTTTATATCCTTTTATTTGCCTTGGAAAGTGTGGTACTTTGAAAAATAAGCATTAATGGATGCCATGGGGAGGCGAAAGCTTGGGAGCCTTGGAATGAAACCGCCATCCGCCAGTTTCCTTTTTGGCTTGGTATTGATCCATGCCCTGTGGACCGGGAGCCCGGCCCAGGGCCAGGACCAACCCTTTTCCGGAGAGTCCGATGAGGTGCAGATTCCGAAAGAACCGGGATGGAAGGCGCCCTCGTACCGCGGATGGGAATTGCTCAGCATTCCCGGTTTGATTGCGACCTATTACGACCTGGATTTGGACGGCCGACTCGATTACCAAGTCATCCGGAAAATCATCCGCAAGGGAATCAGCGCCAAGATGACCATCCCGGAGGCCATCCAGAGTGCGAGAATCGACAACATGACGGTCTTCGTCTCCAACCCGGTGATTTATTTCACCTCGAAATATCCCCTGTTTTACTGTCTGGGGGTCGACTTCCGGCGCAATTGCACAAATATCTGGATCGACGTCGCAGAAGACGGTTTGAATGGTAATGAAACCTTATACACCCTGTCCAAACCCCAAATGCAGGTCCGTTAAGCGGCGGCTCCTGCCGGGTCTGCTGGCCATCGGCCTGGCTCTTGGTTTCATGGGACCGGATGCCGGAATCCTGTATGCGCATCCCGACGACCC
>CAYPKH010000134.1:0-5686 GCA_964411245.1 uncultured Nitrospina sp. | reverse complement strand
GATTTTTTTATGCGCCCGTGAAGGGCTATTAAAAATTAAAATGGGTTTCTTAATGATTTTAAGAGGCTAATTTATCAAATATTCCCGGATAGGTCAAATTGCGGGACGTTTAATTTCATAAATCAGGGAAACGATGTCGTTCGATTTTAAAAATTTGAGATCGGGAACTGACTCGTCCTCGGACGATTTTCAATTTGCTGAAACCGTTTTGGAAGGATTGTCCAGGGAGCAGAAACGGTTACCTTCTTGGCTGATTTTCGATGATCGAGGAAGCGAAATCTTCAAGGAAATCACGGAATTGGAAAATTATCACCCGTCCGTTTGCGAGTTTGAAATATTTCATGCTCATAAGCAGACCATCGTGGATATTCTTTCCCGAGAATCCTTTCGGCTGATTGAACTGGGCGCCGGAGACGGACGCAAAACTCTGGTCCTGCTTGAACAATTTTTGCAAAACGGAATGAAAATCCATTATTCCCCCATCGACATTTCTGAAGGTGCAATCAAACATCTGGTGGCTACTCTGGAGTCGAAGTTCGGCAGCACCTCCCTGGCGGTCACAGGATTGGTCGCCGATTATTTTCAGGGGCTGGACGCCCTTGCCGGAGATCGATGGGAAAAAAACCTGGTTCTTTTTCTAGGTTCGACCCTAGGCAATTGGGATTACCCTGGGGCGGAGCATTTTTTGAGGGGGCTCTGGAATTCCCTTAACGCCGAGGATTATGTGATGATAGGATTTGATCTCATGAAAAACCCCAAACTGCTCTATACGGCCCACAACGACCCGAAAGGGGTTTTCCAAAAATTCAATCTGTACCTGTTGGATCGGATCAATCAAAAACTCGGAGCGAATTTCAACAAGGATAATTATGTTCAACAGGGCCATTACAACGGGAAATCCCGGGCTGTGGAAAGTTATATTTACAGCACCAGGGAGCAGACGGTCCGAATCGATGCCCTGAATCGGGAGTTCCATTTTGAATTGTGGGAAGGAATGCAGACGGAACATTCGTACAAGTATACCCAGGCGGAGATCGAGCGGTTGGCTCGAAACAACGGATTTGAGATCGTAGAACACCTTTTTGATTCCAAAAGGTATTTTGTCGATTCGATTTGGAAAGTCAAAAAATAGGTTCGTGCCTGGTTAAATTCGTTCTCTTGCTCAAAAAAATATTGAGAGTCCATCGGGGGCGTTTCATGGTTTTGCGCATGAACCCGTCGATGGCCGGGAGAATCAATGGAACGGACTTATCGAAACCTGTTGCAATGGTCGATTGATTATTTGACCCAGGCCGGGGTGGAGCAGGCCGGTACGGATGCCCAGACCCTGCTTGAAGAAGTGGTTGCCTCGACCCGCGAAAAAGCGCCTCCTCCCTTGGACCGGGAGGTCGACCCGAATCATTGGCATCGGTTCCGTAACTGGGTGGAGCGGAGGGCGGCTCGGGAACCGCTTCATTACATTCTAGGGCATCGCAAATTCTGGTCGCTGGATTTCAAAGTCACCCCAGATGTTTTAATCCCCCGCCCGGAAACGGAAGTCCTGATCTCACATTTTTTAGAACTCAAAAAGAACTTCCCCGGGCAAACCGCTTTCCGAATCCTGGATATGTGTACCGGATCGGGGGTGATTGCCATCGTGGCGGCCCTGGAAGTCCCCCAAAGCCAAGTGATTGCCGTGGACATTTCGAACGATTCTCTGGCGGTCGCCCAGGAGAATGCAAAGAAACACGGCGTGACCCGGCAAATTCGCTTTCTTAAAGAGGATTTGTTTGATGCAACTCATCGAGAGGATTTGGGCCCTTTCGATTTTATTCTATCCAATCCCCCCTATATCCGGGTGGATCGTATTGAAGGTTTGATGCCCGAGATCAAGGGCCATGAACCCAGAAGAACCTTCGACGGTGGATCGGATGGATTAAAATTTTACCATGCCATTATTCCTGATGCGGTCCGTCTCTTAAAAAAGGGAGGGTACATGATTGTTGAGACCGGTTTCGGCGTTCACGGTCCGGTGTGTTCTCTGATCAGGGAAACGAAAGCTTTTGAGGAACCTGCCATGGTCTCCGACTTTAATCATTATCCCCGGGTGGTTTCGGCGAGGAAAAAGGGTGGGGATTAGGGATTCTGGGACCCTTCAGGGAGTTATCCAAGTGAAAGTTAAGGTTTATGGGAGAAAAATCAGAAATAAGTGGGGAATGGTCCATCAAGGAAATATATTACTTTTGAAGCATCTACCTATTTTTTGGAGAAACGGTGAACGATTTTTAAATGGAGGGTTTGAACCATGGCAACCTACATCATCTTAGCGAATTATACATCTGTTGGAATCAGAAATATTAAGGCCACAACTCAAAGGGCCAAGGATTTTAGAAGTGAGACCGAAAAAGTAGGAATTAAGGTAAAAGACATTTATTGGACGATGGGTAATGTTGATGTGGTGATCATTGCCGAAAGTCCCGATGATGAAACCATGGCGGGTTTGTTATTTGCTTTGGGCCGATTAGGCAATATAAAAACTCAAACCTTGAGAGCGTTTCCGATCGATGTGATGGAAAAGATAATTGGAAAATTACCTTAAGCCCATTTTTTACACCTTTGTCGCTTACCAAGTTTGGGCTGTCCTTCGGGGCGGCCCTTCCCTCATCAAAACCGCCTAAACTAATATACGGACATAATCCGGCCGGCGGATATATCACCGGGGTATGATGGTGCCAAATGAATCCTCACTTGCCGACAAACAGTCACCCTTTGCCGCTGGACCGGGCAAGGCCCGGAGCTGATTTTTTATCCTGTCACCTTGAGTCCTTCGACAAGCTCAGGACAGGCTCTGTCGAAGTTGGAAAACAGCCAGCCGAGGTTTTAAAGTTACCCGCGGAGGCACCCCACCCCGTTGACAACAGGTCCGTGGAAAGATATGGTAAGGGACTCCAATTTAGAGTGAGGTTTTTCCCGTGATTCAGCATGAAATGCACCACGACACAGGGGTCCTGATCGTAAAACCTTTGGGACCCTTGGCGGCGGAGGATTTCGCGGCCATAGCCCGTGATGCCGACGGCTACATCGATTCGCATGGCGCTTTGAATGGATTGATGATCTGTTCGGAAAAATTTCGGGGCTGGAAGAACATGCAGGGTCTTTGGTCACACCTCAAGTTCGTTCGTGACCATCACAAGAAAATTAAAAAAGTGGCCTTCGTTTGCAATTCCAAAATCCCTGAACTCGTCATCAATCTTGCAAAGTATTTCGTCAATCCGGAAACCAGATATTTTAAATACAACCAGGAAAGTTCTGCCATGAATTGGATCGGTGCGTCATGACCGATGCCATCATCAAAAACCTGGGACCGTTGGCACCTTTAGGCATCCACAATGTATAAAATTGGTTTAATACAACCAAAATCCCTGGAAACATTTTGGAATTTATCTGGAGCACTGGAATTCACTAATAAAAAGGCACACATTCCCCCCTTGGGTTTAGCCACTGTTGCGGCTTTAACGCCCCCTGAATTTGATGTTGAAATCATTGATGAATCCATTGAAGAGATCCCTTTTGACAATAATTACGATGTGGTAGGAATTACCGGTTATTACTTTCATGCAAAAAGAATGTTTGAAATTTCGGCGGAATTCAGAAAACGTGGAATTTTAACAGTAGGGGGTGGACCTTTTTGCAGTGGTAACTTAGATGAGGTAGCACCTTTCTTTGATGTTTTGATCGGTGGGGAGGCCGAAAAAATATGGCCTGAATTCTTATTCGATTGGAAGAAAGGTAATTACAATAAATATTATGTGGAAAATGAACGTATAGATTTGTCGATCTCGCCCTCACCTCGTTGGGATTTAGTTAAAATGGAACATTATACCATTGGAATTGTCCAAACATCACGGGGATGCCCTTATGATTGCGAGTTCTGCGACGTTGTTTCCCTTTTCGGGCGTGGGAACCGCTATAAGCCCATTAAAAGCATATTAAATGAAATAAAAACTCTGCAATCCATGGGCAAATGGGAAATTATGCTTGCTGATGACAATTTCATTGGGCAAAGGGAATATTCAAAAACCATTTTAAAAGAGCTTATTGCAATCAACAAAACCTGGAAACAGCCGATTCGGTATTTCACCCAACTGACCCTAGACGTGGCAAAAGATTTGGAGCTCCTAGACCTTTTGAAACAGGCTAATTTCTATATGGTTTTTATTGGAATTGAATCACCTAGTGAAGAAACCCTAATTTTTACCGACAAAGCACATAACATTAGAATGGAGATGAAGGAAGCCATCAGACGTATTCAATCCCGTGGAATCATGATTTTTGGGGGAATGATTGTAGGTTTTGATACCGATGATTCTAATGTTTTTAAATTGCAGAGAGATTTTCTACTTGAAACGGGGATTACTGTGGCCAGTTTGGGAATGTTGGAAGCTTACAGAGGAACGAAGTTATGGGAGCGCTTGGAAAGGGAGGGGCGATTAATATCCTCACCCATTGAGCATGATTATTTGACCACCGCCTCACAAAATTTTATCCCAAAAAGCATGACACCGGAAGAACTGAGAAAAGGATATATTTCCTTATTAAAGGAGGTCTATAGTGATTCGCATTTTTTAAATCGATTTCAAAGATTAATTGATCAAATCGACTTGAATGCCGTGAAAAAGGAATCCTCTTTGGCTCGGTATATGGATTTGAGGGCTTCTAGTTTTGAGATTTATTTCAATACCCTACGCCTTGTTTTATATTTTATTTTTAATCGAGATAAGACCACGCGTAGGTTGTTTTTATCTGCTCTTCGAATAGGTCTCAAAAAAGGATTAATTTGCTTTCCTTTAACAATCATAGTGCTACTTTTATACAAATCGACAAAGGAATTTATTAAGAATAATTTTCCTCCTAATTCTATGGAACTCAGGATTAAAAATCAAAAAAGTGGCCTTCGTCAACAATTCCAGAATCCCTGAACTCGTCATCAATTTTGTGAAATATTTTGTCAATCCGGAGGCAAAATATTTTAGATACAACCAGGAGGGCTCGGCTATGCATTGGATCGGCGCGTCATGACGGATGAAATCATCAAAAATTGGGACCGTTGGCGCCGTTGGCGGGAATCTGGGAAGGGGATAAAGGGGACGACACCGCCCCTTCTGATGACCGCGGAACGGAAACCAACGCATTCCGCGAGCGCATGACGTTTGAACCTATGGGACCGGTGAACAATCACGAACAGATGTTGTACGGTCTCCGGTATGCCACCACAGCCTGGCGGTTGGGGGAAGACAATCCTTTCCATGAAGAGTTGGGTTACTGGTTGTGGGATGCCAAAGCCAAACAGGTGCTCCGCTGTTTTATAGTGCCGCGCGGAATAACGGTCCTTGCCGGGGGCACCGTGGAACCGGACGCCAGGTCATTCGAGCTTGCCGCTGACGCCGGTTCGGAAACCTATGGCATCTGCTCCAATCCATTCCTGGACAAGGAATTCAAAACCGTCCGTTATGAGTTGAAGGTGACGATCCACGACGATCAAAGCTTCAGCTACGAGGAAGACACCCAACTCCAAATCAAAGGCCGGACAGACCTCTTTCACCACATCGACAAAAACACCCTGAAGCGCACCGCGTAACCAGCATGACGCTGGACCCAGTTTGGCTAAAGCGCTATCCCGCGATCTAAAAGTTTTCTTCGCCAGCCA
>CAYPKH010000133.1:0-5696 GCA_964411245.1 uncultured Nitrospina sp. | reverse complement strand
CAATGCCGCGCTCTGGCTGTTCGGTAAGAATAACAGTGTGGCGCAATCCTTAAAACCCGCGCTCCGTCAATATGCCGTGAGTATTAATGAGGACGGGATTGCGATTGAAGGCAAAACCTTTGCGTGGGAAGGTCACAGTTTCGTGTTCACCGTGCGGCATCCGCACGATCCCGAACGTTCCGCCACCTGGATCATTGCCGGCGATCCGGACAGCGTCCCCGGTCTGATCCGCAAACTGCCGCATTACGGCAAATACGGGGTTCTCGTGTTCGCGGGCAACGCGCCCACCAACGTGCTGAAAAGCACCTGGCCCGCGCAACGCATCGGCCTCATGAAAACCTTCCAACCGGGAAATTACAAACTGCCGAAGCGCCCTCCCCTGGTTCCCTTCAAACCTAAATAATCACATTTTGGAATAATGACCCGCGAAACCGGCGGCGGAGATGCCCACAGGTAGATAATTCCGGGCGATGGCGGCGATGCGATCGCGGTATTCCAGGCGGGTCGACGCGGGGTCCACCGCTTCCATCGAACGGGGCAGACCGGTCTTCCACGTGCGCGATCCTTCAGCGGTGCCGTCGCCTTCGATGAAGTGATCGATGACTACGGCGGAGGCACCTGCCCCGGCCAGTTGTTCGAAAAAGGCGGCGGGGTTGTGCATGGGATAAAGAGGCGAGAGACAGGCCACCGCACAAATTCCGGCGGAACTCAATTGCCGCAGTAACTCGATCCGTCCGGCCACGGAGGCCGGAGGGGGTGGCAGGCCGGGCAGGCGTTCGGTATCCCCTTCGATGGACACATGGACGCGCAGTTGGCAGTGCCGGGATAAATCAGCGACCAGGCTGAGATCCTCCTGCATGGCGGTGGCATGCGTTTGTAAAATTAATTCGTCCGGCGGATGGGTTCGCATTGCTTCCAGCAGTCGGCGGGTGACGCGGTATTGCCGCTCGGCCGGTTGCCACGGCTCGGTGGAGCTGGAGAAGAACACCGCGAAGGTTTGACCCCGGAGGTGCGCCCAGCGTTGTTCGGCTTCACAGGTTTTCAAATAAATTTCAGGAGCGTTGGTTTTCACTTCCACGTACGATCCCCAGTCCCGCCCTTTCGTCAGCCAGGTATTGTGCCGGACATAACAGCCGACGCCGCAGGCCGACCGCCCGAAGCCGCAACCAACGTAGGGATTCAGAGAATGCGAGCACACCGGTTTCAAATAACCGCCGACGCGGGTAAGGATGGTTCGGCATTGGACTTCCGTGATTTCCACGAGGTAAATCCTGTTAAGGTTGGGCGTTTATCGGGGCGTATTCCCCTTCCACCACTGGCCCCATTGGATGGAGGAGATATTCTCACTGAACCGCGACACCGACCGGTAATAAATTTTATATGCTCCTGTATCCTGGTTCGCCTTGACCCTGAACCATTTCCCGGATGGGAAATCCTCAAGGTTAATGAGCCAGATTTTTCGATTATCATTTTTCACGACCACCATAAACCCGGCGCCCTTTTTATACGCGAATCTGCCAAACAAAGTGACGGTCGTTCCTTTTTTTCCCTCGAGGGTCAGGGTGTAGCGCCCGTCGCAAAAATATTGGCGAAAATCGCGCATGTCAGGGACGTCTTTCCCGGCCTTGACGTCATACAAGGCATCACAATCTGATTGGCGTTTACCTGCAAATTCGAACAAGGGCTCCTTGTAGAGAACCAAAGCCTTACGCTGTTCGGCGGCCTGAAGGGTTCCGGACAAAATCAAAATCAGAATGATGGGCCAAGCATTTTTAAATTTCATGTTTCAGTTTTCCATAGGAATGAAGGTATCCAGCAATTCTTTAAAATTATAGCATTCGGGCCAAGAGGAATACTGGTTTTTTCCGGCGGGCCTCAAATAGAATAAACCTTTTATTTTCAATGGGTTTTATTCCCTACTGGACCTTGTCGGTTTTCTTAGAGTATAACTCTTGGCTTTTATGTTGCTCATGTTCCTGATCGGGTTTTTATACGGTCTCTTGCAACTAAACGGAAAATGGGGCGTTAGTGCTCATTTGCAATCAGCAGTTGTTGCTAGATAGAACTCCAAAGCCCAAAAAGAAACAGCCGGCTTCCCCTGAGCCGGCTGTTTCGCTTGGTACCCCTTCCCGATTGCATCTCCGGGAATAAATTCTGATTCTAAATGTTCCCCGGTTTACTCGAGTCCTTCCTCGTCGGAACTCTCCTCGTTCATGAATTTCCGCAGAATATCAAAACAATATTTAGGATCGGTCCGGTTGTCATATCCGCTGTCTCCCAGCGATTCCAGAAAACCGATGCGCGCTTTCTTCTTGATCGATTTCACTTGTTTCCGCGCCTGCTTACCGGGTCCGCCGGGCTGAATGGTTTTACTCATCGTGAACTCTTAAAAGGAAAGATTTACGAGAACAATAAAATACCTTTACAGTTATAGTAGCAAGCAATCCCCGTGCCATCAATTTTAAAAAATCGAATAATAAATTAGCCCTAAATATTCAATATGATAGGGAAATATCAGATTTCCCCGGAAGCTCGCCAGTGGTTCATCTATGACATTTTTTGTCGATTACTGTGAATTTTTGTCTTATAACCTATTAAGGGTGTTGGGGTTACGGGTATTTGGAAACCCGCCCCTCCTCTCCCTGCGGGCCCCTTTATACCCGGGCGCAGCCTCCCTCACACGGACCATTAAGGCCTTGATTTACAACTCAATGTCTTCCCCGCCGCGGCAGATTGAGGTTTATCAAGGGGCGCCGAATCGGTTAAACTGTGCGCCAATCTTTGGCCCCGGCCACCACCCGTCCAAACCCATCAAGGAGCATTCATGAGCGAAGAAGTCCGCGTCCGGTTCGCCCCCAGCCCCACTGGATTCCTGCATATCGGCGGGGTGCGCACCGCCCTGTTCAACTGGCTGTTCGCCCGCCACAACAACGGCACCTTCATCCTTAGAATCGAGGACACCGACCGCGAACGCTCCACCGAGGACTCCATTCAGGAAATCATCGAATCGATGGAATGGCTGGGACTCGACTGGGACGAGGGTCCCTTCCGCCAGATGGAAAGGCAAAACCTTTACGCGCAGAAAGTTCAAGAATTGCTGGACGGACAAAAAGCCTACCGTTGTTACTGCTCGCCGGAAGAGCTGGAGGCCAAACGCCAAGCCGCCCAGGCGAGAAAGGAAAAACCGCGCTACGACGGCACCTGCCGCGACCGCAAGGATCAACCGGATGCGCCGCACGTCGTGCGCTTCAAATGTCCGCCTGCGGGCAACGTGGTGGTCAACGACCTCCTGCGCGGCAACGTCACCTTCGACCTGGCGGAACTCGACGACTTCATCCTCCTGCGCACTGACGGCACGCCGACCTATAACTTCGTGGTGGTGGTGGACGACGCCGATATGCGGATCACCCACGTCATAAGGGGCGACGACCACCTGTCCAACACCCCCCGCCAGGCGCTGATGTACGATGCCCTCGGCTTTCCGCGTCCGCAGTTCGCGCACCTCAGTATGATCCTCGGGCCAGACAAAACCCGCCTGAGCAAACGCCACGGCGCTACCGCCACCCTCGCCTACCGCGATATGGGCTACCTGCCCAACGGCCTCGTCAACTACCTGGCGCGGCTCGGTTGGTCGCACGGCGATCAGGAGATTTTCACTACCGAGGAAATGATCGAGCATTTCTCGCTGGAGCACGTCACCATTTCCGCCGCGGTGTTCAATCCCGAAAAACTGGAATGGGTCAACGAGCAGTGGATCCAAAAAATGCCCGCCCCGGACCTGGCAAAACATCTGGAGCCGATTCTGGTTCGGGAAAAAGTGTTACCGGAAGGCCACGGCAAAACATTGGCCGACATCGCCACAGTTATCCCGTCACTCCAGCAACGCGCCAAAACCCTGATCGAAATGGCCCACGGCGCCGAGTTTTATCTCAAGGAGGAAGTGACCTTCGACCAGAAAGCCAGAGACAAGTTCCTGAAACCGGAAGTGAAGCCTCTGTTCGACAAACTGGTGGCGGGCCTGGAGACGATGGACGAGCCGTTGGACCACGACGCGATAGAGACCCTGTTCAAGCAGACCGTCGAGGAGGCGGGACTCAAACTCGGCAAACTCGCTCAGCCCGTGCGCGTCGCCCTCACCGGGAAGACTGCGTCTCCAGGCATATTTGACGTCGTGTTACTGCTGGGAAAGCAAAAAACAGTGGAAAGGTTAGGGTCGGCGGTCCATATTATAAGCACTTTCGAAGAATAAACCCTCTAACCTCCTCCCCTTACCAAGGGGAGGCTGGGAGGGGTTGATATTAGTAATGAACCCCTCTTTGTAAAGAGGGGCTGGGGTGATTTCCAGCGTCACGCTGGTAGGAGGTGAGACCCATGACCCTGTGTCCTGTCGCTTTGGCGGTTGGCTGTGAAAGGTGTGGCCTTTTCAAGATATGTCCGCTCAAAACCGTTATTGGCGACCAGAAAAAACTAAAAGTCGTAGAAAAAAAAGACCCCCAAAAACCCGAAGAAAAGTGAACACTAAATGTCCCCCTCTTTGTAAAGAGGGGTTGGGATGATTTAGCCCCCTTTGTAAAGGGGGCCGGGGGGATTTCCAGCGTGACGCTGGACCCAACTTGTCATTCTGAGGAGGCGAAGCTAGCCTGTCCTGAGCTTGCCGAAGGAAAGAATTTGGGTTTTAAATTTGCCCCAGGCCTGGCCTCCCCTTTTGAATGGGAGGCTAGGAGGGGTTAAATTTTTCCCCTTTCTCCAGTCTCCCTGTTCCCTTCTCCGAGGGTTGTATGGGGGTTGATTTTGACCGGATCACTGAATAAACCCAAAAACCAGAAAAACCAAAACAAAAGGTCAAACCGTGGAATTCGATCCCTTTGAAATCATCCGTAGTAGTGGTCCAAAATGTAAAGTCCGTTGGGCTGGAATCCCAGGCCGGGGAGATGGCGAAAAAGAGTTATCCCAAGATGAAGGTCCCGCAGAATTAGAAAAGATACTTGATGGGGCCCAAGCAGGCGGGCAGGTTTTGTTTTATTATTCGGACCACAAAAACCCAAACAAATTTCACGAAAGAGAACTATCCCCGCCACTTTAAATCCGGCGTAGCGCCGGCCGGGCCACGCCCGGATGAAATTTTTCCCCTCCTTGGCAAGGAGGGGATACAGGGGAGGTTATGATACCCACCTTCCTTGCTTTTTGTAGTTGCCCGATGCATCGGGCGGTTTTAAAGTTACCCGCGGCGGTTCGCCGCTCCCCCTTCTCCGAAGGGGGTTAGGGGGCTTATTCCTTTATCCTGTCATCCCGTCAAAACCCAAGTTCTTGGTTTCATCTGTGTTTATCTGTGTTCATCTGTGGCTAATATTCCCTAGGGTGACTATATTTAAGGTAGAAGTATTGTTTTTTCCGCAGTCCCGTAAGGGATTGCAATTAAAGGATTTTCCCTTTTACATGAGAAAGGGGGGAAGGATCATGTGGTATGACACCATGGCCATCGTACTGATCATCTTTGCCGGCGGCATCCTGGTGATGGAACTGTGGGAAGGCAGCGAGTTCTTCACACCTGACAAACACCACAAGTAAGGAAGCACGCAGGACCCGGCCAGCGTGACGCTGGACCCAGCTTGTCATTCTGAGCCAAGCGAAGAATCTGGGTTTTTGACAGGATTACAGGATTGATAAAGACCTGTCAGAGAAAAGTAAGTGGGGGG
>CAYPKH010000132.1:0-5701 GCA_964411245.1 uncultured Nitrospina sp. | reverse complement strand
TGGAGTGCGCACATCCCTTGCCGACATCGCCGTAACCGGCGATCACCATGACCTTGCCGGCCATCATCACGTCGGTGGCGCGCTTGATGCCGTCGGCCAGAGATTCCCGGCAACCGTACAGATTGTCGAATTTGGATTTGGTGACGGAATCGTTGACGTTCATCGTAGGAACTTTTAATTCCCCGTCTTCGACCATTTTATAAAGCTTGTGCACGCCGGTGGTGGTTTCCTCGGTGATGCCTTTGATGCCCGCCAGGAGTTCCGGGCGTTTTTCATGGACGTAGCCGGTCAAATCGCCGCCGTCGTCGAGAATCATGTTGGGGCCCTGGTCGTTGTCGAACAGCAGAGTCTGCGCGGTACACCACCAGTATTCCTCTTCGGTCTCGCCTTTCCACGCGAACACGGGAATGCCCGCCTTGGCGATGGCCGCCGCGGCGTGGTCCTGGGTCGAGAAAATGTTGCAGGAGGCCCAGCGGACTTCGGCGCCCAGCTCGATCAGGGTTTCGATCAGGACCGCCGTCTGGATGGTCATGTGCAGGGAGCCGGCAATGCGGGCGCCTTTCAGCGGTTTGTTCTTGCCGTATTTTTCACGCAGGGCCATCAGACCGGGCATTTCCTTCTCGGCGAGAATAATTTCCGCGCGGCCCCAGTCGGCCAGCGACAGGTCTTTAACTTTGTATTTTTCTGCGACAACCGTCGAGGTCATTTAATTCTCCTTATCAATTCTTGAAAATAGTCTATATTAGGGATGGCCCGCACTATATCGGATGATTCCAGCACCGGTCCGGTCGGGTTTTCTGAGAAGGTAAGCCCAGTAAATTCAATCTGGTATGTATCCGATGTGGCCTTGAGGGAGTCCGGTTAACCCGGCCCAGCCAAGGTCCATTTTAACAGTGAGTGTGTGTTTCGTCCACTTGAAATCGGTGACCGGCGGGCTTCATTATTATGGAAATTACAGCTGTAAAAATTTTCCCCTTCGAACCGGGCGATTTGCAAAAAAATTTGAAAGCTTACGCGGAAATCACGGTAGACGACGCGTTGATCCTCAAAGGCATCAAGATATTTGAAAAAGAAAACGGCGGCATCTTCATCACCTATCCGGCCATCCAGGGCAAGGACCAAATCTTCCACGACATCATCATCCCCACAAACCCCGAAATCAAAAAAAAATTCCGAAATGCCATTGTCGAGGTCTACAAAAAGACCCGGGATTAATTGTGTCGATCAGTTTTCGGTGATTTTAACGGTTTTGTAGAGAAAATTTTTGAAGCTCAGAAATTTTTTGTTTTCCTCGGGATCATTACGGAATTGCGCTCCGCACACCCCCAGTTTGACCGCAACGCCCGGCAGGTTGGTTTGGTAACGGGTTTTCGCCGCTTCAATGAGCGAGGACACTGCGTCCCGCGTCAGGCGTTTGTTTTTGAAAGGGTGATAAATGGACGTCCAGAAATCTCCCTGGCCCTGTTCCAGGGTTTCCAAAACTTCCTGAATCCATCCGTTGTTCTCCGCGGCCGCAGGCGGCTCCGCCCATTCCTCGCCGCTGGCGTTGATTAAATCCTCTTGGGTGATCCGGGAATTCTTGCAGAACAGCAGGGTTCTCAGCAGCAGGTTTTTCAATTCCCGGACGTTGCCCCGGTACTTTCTGTGAGTCAGAAACGCGATGGCCTCCCGGTCGAATTGCGGCGGGGGATTGTTGGAATCTTTTTTATACGCCTGGTGCAGTCGTCCCAGAAAGTGGATGGCCAGGTCCTCGATATCTTCCTGCCGTTCGTTGAGTGCCGGAATGTGAAAATGGAGCGCGTTGAGCCGGTGGTACAAATCCTCCCGGAAGCGCCCGGCTTCGATTTCCTCCAACAGGTTTTTGTTGGTGGCGGCGATCAAAAAAATACGCGAATAACGCGGCTGGTTTTCCCCGAGGCGCACAAACACGCCGGTATCCAGAAAACGCAACAGCTGCACCTGCGTTTTGGGATCGGCATCCCCGATTTCGTCGAGGAACACGATGCCGCCATCGGCTTCCTCCAGAATGCCCTTGCGGTTAAACTCCGCCCCGGTGTATGCGCCTTTTTTATGGCCGAATAATTCGCTGTAGGTCAGGTCTCCGCTGTAGGCGGCGATATTGGTTTTGCGCAGGGGAAGTTCGTATTGGCCTTCCCGGTTGGACCGGAAAATTTCCAGGAGATGCGAATAAATGTTATTGAAGAAAAATTCCTTGCCGGTCCCCGTCTGGCCGGTGAGGAGCAGGGAAGGCAGTCCCATGACCGCCTCCCGCTGTTGGCCCCGCTCCCAGTGGAGCATCCGGTGGCTGATCGATTCCACCACCGTGTCGATTTGCTTGATCAGGTGGTGAATCTTGCGGCTTTTACCGATGACGTTTCCGAGATAATACGAGGAAACCTTGGGGTCGCGGTATTCGATTTCTTCCCG
This sequence comes from uncultured Nitrospina sp., assembly GCA_964411245.1. Lineage (GTDB taxonomy): Bacteria > Nitrospinota > Nitrospinia > Nitrospinales > Nitrospinaceae > SZUA-226. The sequence goes on along the minus strand of CAYPKH010000132.1, from coordinate 3,274 downwards.
CAAGACGGACATCTTCGCCCGCACGCTTTCGATTTGCTTCAGGTGGTACACTTTCTGCTGGATCAAGCTGGCGATGATCTGAAGGATTTTCTTATGCTCCTCCTTGAAATAGTTCACCTTGAAACTGTCCTGATTGATGACCCCCAGAACATTGTTTTCGTAAATAATGGGAACCGCCAGCTCGGAGCGAATGGCCGACGACAGGTTCTTATAAAACCCCTGGGTCAACTGCATGTTGTTGACATCCGAAAACAGCACCGGCCGGGCGGTATGCGCGCAATAGCCGTTGACCGATTTCATGGCATCCGGCAGGTCGTTGCCTCCCACTAGCAGGGGAGGGATTTCGTTTTTCTTCCAGGCGCGCGATTTGGCGCCGGCCAGCTTTCCCTGTTCATCCTCCACCACCAGCCAGGATTGGCCGTCGATTATTTTCAGGAGCGAAATGGTCCCGCAATCCGCTCCCAGAAGCTCCGAGGTTTTACCCAGAATATTCTGCAGAAACGATTGCAGGGAACTGTTTTGATCCGAAAGCAATCCTTCGATCTCGCTCAACACCTGAATTTCAATATTGGCCTGGCTTTCTTCCAGGATCAGGTTTTCCACCATGGACGCGTGTTGCTGGAGCAGGGCCTTTTCAAACGTGGTGAACTCGTAGGGTTCGCTGGTGTAGTAATTGACGGCGCAAATGAATTTGCCCGTCTTCCGGTCGTATTTGGGAACCTGATAGAGCGACACCAGGTTGATCTGGCTGGCAATGTCCTTCCGGGAGAACTGTTCTTCCATGACATTTTCATGGAAGACCGATCCCTGGGAAAGATCGTTCATCACCAGCCCTTTGCCGGGAGCAAACCGGATGATGCGGTTGATCAGGTTATGGCCGTCCAGCACCCGAATCTGTTCCCGGTTGTTGTAAATTCCGGCGTGTTCGAACGTTTGCGAATAGACCGCAAGAATTTCCACCAAATCGGAAAGACTCCCGCTTGTTTCAGGGGCCTGGGTTTGTGACACCGGAATCAGCACCGAAGCCAGAGTGAGGTTTTCGATCAGGTTCACCGCCGACCGCATCATCAGCCAGGCGCCGTCTTTTTTGCGGGCCGTATCCAGATGCCGGGAAAACGAAATATTCTGGTGATAACGTTTGGCCTTTTCGATCACCGTGCTGTTTTCACCCAGAAAACGGGTGATGTCTTCAATGGTTTTCGCCGCTAAATGTTCTCCCTCGGTTTGCCAGTCCAGGCTGAGGGTGCCGAGCGGCCGCATCTGATAGGTGATGGGAAACACCGCGGTGCTCTTGATATTGGATAGAGCTTCCAGCGGGTTGCGAAAACTGGAAAATCCGCCGGGCACATCCCAGGACACCACCACCGAATTTTCATAAAAGGCCTTGGAGATGATGGACTCCTTCGGCGAAATGTAGTTGGTGATGCGGTGCTGGTCGGGACGGTTCTGGCCGGTCACGTAATGGCAGATCAGCATCCCCTCATACAGGTCTTCCAGGTAGATACGGACCGAATCACAGCGATAGGCGCTTTTCAGGCCGGTGGCCAGCAAATGAAGGATTTCCGAAAGATTTTCCTTTTCGTAGCTGGACAGGGTTCGGCTTAGTTTGGAGAGTTGAGTCATTAATTCCGTTCCAAATGAGTAAAATTTCTACACAATATTACCCTTTTTTGGAAACTATTACAAGATGGCAAATTGCTGGATTCAAAGGGTGTCAAAATCCGGGTGGTTTTACCGGTAAATATTGCCCTTCCGTCAAATTCTCTGCCTTCGGAGGTGATCCCCTAAAATTCAATAAAACCAATAAAATACATAGTTTATATCCATTTTGAGGTGCCGATTTTGGGGCCGGAAATTGGCATCAGTTTTGCTTGAAAAGGGATTAGGAGAGAATTATGCTGATTGACCGGTTATTATTTGCTGACAAAACGCCGTTAATATTGATAAAGGCCCTGGATTTTCAATCCCAGCGTCATTTGCTGATATCCAGCAATATCAGCAATATCGACACACCGGGTTATCAGGCCAAGGATATTGATTTTAAAGGGGCGTTGAGAGCCGCCCTGGGGACCGGTGAGGGTCTGGCCATGAAGACCACTCATAACCGCCACATTGGACCCCACAGGGACGATATAAGGGGATTGCAGGCCGAACCTTTCAGTGAACCGGATGCCGCCAAATCCAACGGCAACAACGTCAATATCGACAAAGAAATGATGAAGCTGGCTGAAAATCAGATTGCGTACAACGCAACGATTCAAATGCTGAGTAAACGGGGCTCCACCATTCGGGCCGCGATATCCGAAAACGCCCAGGGGTAAACTTGCCTGATCCAAGTTGGACCCGGGAGTTATTGACAAAGGGCCGCAATCGCAGTAACTTAAGGTGAATTAACTGAAGATGGGACCATGGAAGACATAACCGTCAAAACACAATTGAAGACAGCCCTCAATCCGGGGCTGTCGCCCGCCGATGCCAAGGGCGGCACCCACCCGCCGGGCGAGGCCGGACCGTCTTTTGCGGACACGTTGGCGAAATCCATCGAGGAAGTCAACCATTTGCAGAAAGAGGCGGACCAGGCCATCGAGAAGCTGGCTTCCGGTGAATCCCAAAATGTGCATAGCGCCATGCTGGCGGTCAACAAAGCGGATATGGCGTTTCGCATGACCATGCAGGTGCGCAATAAAATAGTGGAAGCCTATCAAGAGGTCATGCGGATGCAGGTCTAACCTCCGGCAGGTGTTCCCCAAAGAATTTTCTCCCCCGGAGTTTTTCCTGGGGATTTTTTTTGCCCGCCGCCGGGGCCAATCCGGTTGACAGGGTTGGTTATTTGGAGGATATTGATTCACATAATAAATTGGGAAAATCCAAAACTTTTTGATCCAACCCGCAGTGGGTCATGGAGGTTTAATGAAACGGGTACTTAGTTGCAGTTTGTTGATGGGAGTGTTCACGGTCCTAAGTTTGCTGGGGTCCAGTCCGGTATGGGCGCAGGCTGGCGGCCACGCCAGTGTTGGGCTGGGACATGGCGAAGAGGGGTATCTGCATCTTCAAAAAATGGTCAAGCATCTGGAATTCAGTCTGAAGATGGACGATGCGTCTCCGGAATTGAAAGCCCATGGAACCGTGGCGCTCAAGCATGCCCGGGAAGCGCTCAAGCATTACAACGAAGCGCTGGCCCATGCTTCAGAATCACTGGGACGTCCTGCCGGGAATCCGATGATGGGTGGGTCCGGCGGCGATCAGGAGGGGTCCGACTTTGAGCAGGGTCCGG